>CAZZWT010000020.1:0-18448 GCA_964657775.1 uncultured Candidatus Methylacidiphilales bacterium
GGCGCTGATCGATTTTCAACATCTCGTGCGCAAGACGCCGGTGAGCCAGCACGTCGGCGCGTATGCCACACGGCTCGTGCGCGCCACGCGGCCCGAGGCACCTGACGCGCCCGACTTCATCAAGAACTGGGTGCGCTGGGGCGCCGGTCCGCGCGCGGGGCAATACCTCATCCTCGCCGCGAAATCGCACGCGCTGCTGCAAGGCCGGCTCAACGTTTCCTGCGACGACATCCGTGCCTACGCGCTCCCCGTGCTGCGCCATCGCGTGCTCTGCAACTTCGCCGCCGCCAGCGAAGGCGTCGATTCCGACGAAATCGTCCGCCGCCTCATCGCCGCCGTGCCCGAACCCGATTACGCCAAAGGCTAAATTCGGAGGGAATTTTGGACAGGATTAATAAGATTAACATGATCTAGGGAAGACAGATTCGTGACGAATGCCGCCGGATATCTCCAATTTTTTCTTCCAGACTCTTCCGCTCCCAATCCTGTTAATCTTGTTAATCCTGTCAAAATTGTCCCATGCCTTCTCAGCGCGCATCAAAATATCTCCCGCCCCGCGTCGCGGACCAGATTCGCGGCCTCGGCCTTTCCGCGCGCCGGCCGATGCAGGGCGGCATCCAGGGCCTGCACCGCTCGCCCGACTTCGGTGCATCGGTTGAGTTCGCCGAATACCGTGACTATATCGAGGGCGACGCGCCCAACCTGATCGACTGGCAGGTCTTCGCCAAGACGGACCGCTACATGATCCGCCGCTTTCAGGACGAGACCAGCCTGCGCGCCGCGGTGCTCGTGGATTCTTCCGCCAGCCTGAATTTCAAGCAGTCCGGCCCGGTGACGAAATTCGAATACGCCTGCTCACTCGCGGCGGGCGTCATGTACCTTCTTGTCTCCCAGGGCGACTCGGCTTCGCTCTCCTTTTTCACCGACAAAGTCACGCAACGCTTCGCGCCCGTCGCGAGCACGGAGACACTCAGTCCCATTCTGCTCGAGATGGAAAAAGTCGAGGCGCGCGGCTCGGGCAACATCGAGCAGTCGCTTCACGAAGCCGCCGAGATGTTGAAGCAGCGCAGCCTCGTCATCGTCATTTCCGATCTGCTCCAGCCGCCCGCTCAATTCGCCAAGGGCATCCAGCACCTCCAGCACAATCGGCACGACGTCACCGTCTTTCACATCCTCGACGCCGCCGAGATCGCCCTGCCCATGCACGGCCTCGTCGAATTGCGCGACTTGGAGACGTCCGAAAAGCTCCTCATCGAAGCCGACGAAATCCGCCCCCGCTACGCGCAAGCCGTGCAGAGTTATCTCGCCGAAGTCAGCCGCCTCTGCACCGCCTGCGGCGCGAACTACTTCACCATCGACACCCGCACGCCGATGCTCGAAGCCCTGGCCAAGCGCGCGAATCTCTTTTAGGACATGAGTGCGCGCATCGCTCTCAAAACCTTCGTCATCCTGAGCGAAGGCGAGCGGGACATTCGTTTTGCCGGAAACCTTCGCCGAGCCGCGGTAGAAGGACCTAGGTGTTTCTCAAGAGTGGTGAGGATCACAGAAAGCGTTGTTCATCGCAGAGCGGCCTACTTTCCCGGTGGAAGCAAACGGCCTTCGCTGCGGCAACGCACGGAAAATGGGACAAGGTCCCTCGACTGCGCTCGGGTCGGGCACTTCCTAAACAATGATCTCCCGCCTCGCTCCGCTCAGGATGACGGCGCTTGGGGTTAATCCAACGCGTTTCTGACATGCCTTTCCTTCTCCCCCATCCTGCGGCGGCGTGGCTCTTGCCGGCGGTGGCGTTGCCGATCTTGTTCCATCTTTTCTTCCGCCTGCGGCGGCAAGTGCGCGAATTTCCCTCGCTCATGTTTTTCCTGCGGATCGATCCGCGCCTGAGTGCCAAGCGCAAGATTCATGAATGGCTCGTGCTCGCGCTGCGCTGCCTCTTCATCCTGCTGCTGCTTCTCGCGCTGGCGCGACCGCTGGTCGGATTGAAAAGCGCGGATGAGAAAGTCGCGCGGCTTGTCCTGATCGATAATTCGGGCTCGATGGCGGCAGCCACCGTTGGCGGTGTGTCGAAGCTCACACTCGCCGCGCGCGCGACCGGAAAACTCATCGCTTCCTCCCAGCCCGGCGACCGCATCGCGGTGCAGTTGATGATTCCCGACCCCACCGTCGCGTTGCCGACCGGCTTCGACGCCGCGCCCGCTTCATTGCGTGATGCGATGGGAAAACTCACGCCCAGCGATGGCGCCGCGTCCGTGCCGAAGGCGATCCGCACCGCGCTGGCCACGCTGGACACGGCAAAGGCGCCTCAGAAGGAACTCCATATCCTCACCGATCTCGAGCAGAAAAATTGGTCGCGCGGCGATTTCGATGCGCAGCCAATCAACGACCATGTCATCATCCACCGCATCGAATCGGCCGCGCCCACCGCCGGGTCCGTTTCGCTCGATCTCACCGGAACGCCCAAGCGCGCCATTCCTGCCGGCCGCGTGACGCCGGTCAGCGCCGTGCTCGAAAATCACGGACCTGCCGCCGCGCATGTGCGCCTCAATAGCAGCGACGATTCGGGCAAGAATTTCTCGAAAGAAGTGGAAGTTCCGCCGGGCGTCTCCACGCCCGTCGTGCTCACCTTTTCCTTCGCCAATCCTGGTTTTCATTGGGCGCAGGTTTGGCTCGAAGGTGACGCCGCTCCGGCCGCGACCCGCGCCGAACTTGGTTTCTGGACGAGTGAGGTGCAAAAGGTCTTCTTCGTCGGCAACCAGGACGATTTTGCCGCCATGCCCTTCGCCATTTCGCCCGGCGGCAACTCGGAGCTTTCCGGCATCGATACGGCCACCATCGCCGTGGCGCAGCTCAGCGCGAGCTTGGCCGCGAAGCCGCTCGCCGTGGTCGTGACATGGGAAAACTGGCCGCAGGATGCCGGCGCCTCGCAGGCGTTGCAGGATTACGTGCGGCAGGGCGGCACGCTCATCATTGTCCCGGCGCCGAACGCGGGCGTTTCCATTTCGCGCCCCACCGCACCCTGGCTCGATGCCGATCTCGGCGCGATGCAGACCGCCACCGATGCCGAGCCGATGATGCTACTGCAGGACGGCGACGCGCTCTGGCGCAACCTGCGCGACGCGAATGGGCACGCAAAAATCGGCACGCTGCGCGCGCTGCAATATCGCCCGGTGAAAACCGGCGCGGGCTGGAGCGCGCTCGTCTCTTCCGCCAAGGGCGCGACCCTGCTCGCGCGGCGCGATCTGGATCACGGTCGCATCTTCCTCAGCGGCCTGGCGTTTTCGCCGAAGTGGTCGTCGCTGCCGCTCAAGGGCGGCTTCGTGGTGTTGACACAGAACATGGTCTTCGGCGATCAGGCCGAGCACATTCCCGTGCAGGCGTTGCACGCGGGCGATGAGGTCCATTTCGATTTTCCCGATGGTGCGCTCGCGGTAAAATCGCTGGCGGGTGCCGCGCTCGATTGGCAGGGACAGGTGCGCGACTTCCAGGGTTTTCCTCGCGCGGGCGTCTACGAAATCAGCCAGCGCGATAAAATCAGTTGGGCCGCCGTCTCGGGCAACGCCGATGAGGCCGATACCCAGTTCCTGCCAAGCGCGCCGGTGCCGCTCCTGCACAACCTGCCACACGAAGTCGTCGTGCTGACCGGCGAGGATGACATCACGCGCACCTCCCTGACGCAGAACACCGGCACATCGCTTTATCGCTGGCTGTTGCTCGTTGCGCTGTTGCTGCTGCTCGCCGAAACGTGGATCGCGAATGAGCGCAGCTCCGACTTGGGCCGGAAGCTTTTCAGCTCGCTGCGGTCCACGAAACCTGAGGCGAAGAAGGCCAAGGAAGTGGCGCGGGTATGAGGACGCTCGAGTGGAATCCCGCGTTCGGTCCGGTCGTGACGACGCTGATCATCCTCGGCGCGGGCGGTTACTTCTTCCTCCTGCTACCCCGGCTCATCGCGCGCCACGGCCGCTTTCACGCGTGGGTGCTGCTGGTGCCGAAGATCGTCATCGTCATTCTGCTGGTCCTCGCGTTGCTCGATCCGGTCTTCAAGTTTTCCGGGGCGAATTCGACTCCGGCCAAGGTCTTCATCCTCGACGACATCTCCGGCTCGATGGATCTGCGCGACGACGGCTCCTCCTCGCGACACGAGCGCGCCGCGGGTGTCATCGCGGGTCTGGAGTCGGGCGCGCCGGAATCGATCCACTTCGAGGTTCTGCCTTTCGACACTGCGTTGCATGAGGCCGGCTATTCGCCGAAGAGCGGCGCGGACCGCGGTACCGACCTCGGCGCGATGTTTCTTGCCCTCAGCACGCAGCCGAATTTGGCCGACGCGGACGGCGCGATCGTGGTGACCGATGGCGGGGACGAGACGGTTGAACTGGCGAATTATCCCACGCTGCCGCTGGCGATTGTCGGCATCGGAACGTCGCCGGATGGATGGAACGACATCGGCATTGGCACGGTGACGGCGCCAGCGTCCGTCGAGGAGAAAAGCCAGTTCGATCTCGAGGCTGATCTCTACGCTCGCGGAGGCACGCACTCGAACCTCAGCGCGCTGAAGGTCACGCTGGAGCAGGGCCAGGACAAGAACTGGACGCCGGTGCAGACGCAGACGGTTGATCTCTCCTCGCTCCATGCGGCGGCGACTTTTCATGTGCAGGTGAGCGGCACCGGCGCGCAACGGTATAGGGTGAGCCTGCCGCAACTTCCCGGCGAACTCACCTATGCCAACAACGCGCGGACGGTCGATGTGCAGGTGCAGCAGCGCGCGCTGCATGTGCTCTACTTCACGCAGGAGCTCGGCGTCGATTACAAGTATCTGCGCACGGAGCTCGGCGCGGATCCCGGCGTCGCCTTCACCGCGATGTACCGCGTGCTGGAGGACCAGTTCACCGTGCAGGGCGACCGCACCGGCTTCCAGGATTTGGCGCAGGGCTTTCCCGCCAAGGACGACGTGTTGAAGCGGTACGACGTCGTGATCCTCGGCTCGTTCGCGGCCAGCCAGTTCACCGATGCGCAGGGGGATACGCTGGCGCGCTACGTCAGCAACGGCGGCGCGCTCATCCTGCTCGGCGGTGAGGCTTCCTTTGGGCGCGGCGGTTACGCGGAGAGCAAGCTCGCGCCGCTCATGCCGTGGGCGATCAGTGACAAGGAGCCGGAACTCGTGACCGGCAGTTTTCCCGTGACCGTCTCCGCCTCCGGCGCGGCGGTCGATTTCACCTCCGGCCTGCGCGAGGACCTCGGCGCGTCGGGCGGTGCGGCGTTGGAGAGCCTCAATGAGCCGGGCGGCTTGCGACCGGGCGCGATCGCGCTGCTCGATGCCAACGTGTCGAACCACACCGAGCCGGTCGTCGCGTGGCAGCGGTACGGCAAGGGCCAGGTGCTCGGCATTGCGAGCAACACGCTCTGGAAATGGGCCGCGGCGGGGCACGAGACGAAGAACCTCTATGGCCGCTTCTGGCGGCAGGCGGTGCGTGGGTTGACCAAGAAGCTGGAGGGCGGCTCGCTCCTCGGCATTCACTGGAACCAGGAGCATTATCGGCCGGGTGATCAGGCCGTCGTCGAGGTGCGGCTCCGCACCGGCAACGATACGGGCGCGATCCGGCTCGTCGGCGCGCTCAGCGGACCGGGCGGCGATCACGAGGTGAACCTGACGCCGGTGATGGGCCAGGCCGATCTCTACACGGCGAAGATCGCTCTGCCCCAGCGCGGCGACTACACCTTCCGGCTCTCGGCCTACGCGGGCGCGAACCTGGCGGAGAGCTACGAGCGCGCGTTGCCGGTCGAGCCGCTGCTGGAGGAAGGCGCGAGCCCGGAGTTGAAGGACGCCTACCTCAAGGAGATCGCGGCGCGGGCCAATGGCGTCTACGCCCCGGAGAAGGACCTCGGTCCGGTGCGGGACTTCCTGCGCCAGCGGATCGTCTCGCAGAAGGCGGCGGTCGCCGTGCCGCTGGTGGATTACCGGGACATCTTTCCGGTCCTGATCCTGGTCATCCTCGTGGTGGAGTGGGTGCTGCGGCGGAGGTTGAACCTGGTATGAGCGGCTCCCGGACAGTCTGGTTTTCTCTATTCGCTAAATTTCCAATCTTTTTAGCAAATTTTAGAAATGCAGCAAACGGTGCTATACCGGGGTTGGGAAATTTGTGGGACGATGGAGCCATGAAAAGATTCACTTTTTTCATTTTGAGCATGGGGCTCTTGCTTGGCTCGGCGCGGGCCGATGGCCGCGCGGGCGTGATCGAGTGGTCCGACGGGCACAAGCAAACGGGCGCGATTTCGCTGACGGCGGGGCGGGATCTGCGCGTCTTCACGGGCGACAAACAGGTTTCGCTCACGCTGGATGAGGTGAAGGAAATCCGCTTCAGCGCGGAGAAGGAGCAGATGTGGGAGGGCTTTTATTTTCCCAACGCGGGGCAGGCGACGCAGGCGAAGACGGGCGAGGTTTATCCCATTCGCTACATCAAGGCGGAGCTCGTGTTGGGCAATGGGCAGGTGGTGGCGGGGCATTTGGCCACGACGGTTTTCTATATCGAAAATGATGACGGCGCGCAGAAGGTCGTCGCGCTGGCGAAGCAGACGGGCACGAATGGCGAGAAGCTGGCCGACCTGCTGTACCCGACCGCGATCCGCTTCGATGCGGGTGCCACCTCGGCCGGCTCGGTGGTGATCGACCTCACTTCCGCCGCGCTGCCCGGCGCGCTGCCGCCCAAGATCCTGACTCAGCCCGATCTCACGCCGCTCGCCGCGCAGCAGACGCCGGACAAGCCGATCTGGACCGTGCCGACCGACGATCCCTCCAAAATTCTTCTCTCCATCGAGGCGGCGGATGGCATCCACGTCGCGTGGCCGGAGGGCGAGATCGACGCCGACCGGCACGCCGCCGTCGAAACGGGCCTGCACGACCTGCGCGATTTCTACGACACGTGCACCTCGCTCGGCAGCTTCGCCGGCGCGGACGACACCGATATTTTCTCGCTCGTGATGATGAAGCGGCTGGGGAAATCCGTGGACGGAGGCGGCACGCCCCTCCCGTCGGATACCACGCCATGGAGCCTCGTCATCCTCCACTGGAAATACGATCCCGCCGCGAAGAAAGCCACACTCCTCCATCGCGCCATGCTCGCCATCGGCCGCATCACGCCAACCACGCCGGAGCCGAAAGTGATTCGTGATCCTGTCTTATTACACGCTATCAAGGGAGCCGATAAATCCGATTGAGAGCGAACCCTGAGCGAGGGCGACTCTTCCAGTGGCGCGGTGTTGAACAATCGTAGAGAAGTTGAAACGCGAAACCTTTCATTCTTTGACTGATGGCTATGTTGTTTCCAGTCGTGAAAACAGGTAGGATATCTCCATGCCACTTGCCGAGCTCAAGACTGGAAAGCAGGTCGAGGATTGGCTTCTCTCGGTCAACTCTGCCTTGAAGGAGCCGGGTTCCCTCATCCTGATTGGTTCAGGCGGACTACTCTGGCATGCATTCCAGAAGGGCCTGCAGGTCGAACTGCCCGACACCAGCATGGATATTGATCCGATCACCGAAAGTGAGGAAGTTGCCTGGCTCTGTCACGACGCCCACATTGGCTCCGAAATCGAAAAGGCCATGGGTTTCCACATCAATCTAATGCCGCGGCGTGCGCTGGAAGGACTGCCCACGGATTGGGAAGCGCGCGCCGTTACAAAAGAGTACGGTTTGCTCACGGTGCAGGTGCCATCTGCGGACGATCTTTTGGTTCCCAAGGTTGCCCGGGGCGAGAAACGCGATTTAGCACAAGCCAAGTGGGCCTTCGCCAACGCGATCTGCGAGCGCAGTCACCTTTCTCCTGTTCCACAAGACTCCCCGCCAGCGCCTGAAGGAGGACACTCCCCATGATGTACGGTCTTGAGGACGACGCACGGCTCGATTACGGGCGGCTGCTTTGGAAAAGCCCGAGAGGCCGCAGACGGCTGCTTTACATCTGGGAGCATCAGGATCATCCCCATCGGGAACGGTTTCGCGAGTATCGCGACTTGGTCGTGGGCTTGCTGGAGTGCCCCGACCCCAAGGTCTACGCCTCCCAACAGAAGGGCTGGAGCCTGCGGATGATGGTGCGAGAGATACCTGCCATCATTTGGTCGCTTTGGAGAGAAGCTGGGCGGACGGGGCACTAAGGTAATCGATACATGGTGGCCGTCCGTCGCGTCGATCCCGAGAGGCCGGAGTTAAAGGCGATTCGTGATCTCGCCGGATGCATGACGTTCGCGGTGCAAATCAGGACTCGCTCTCAACTACAAAATTGCCGATACTTTCACTTTGCCCGATTTGTCTATGGTGATCGTGAAACGAAGCGGGATGCTTTCGCTGCCGACTAACAGAGTCGCCTCCTGCTCTCCAAGAAAGGGCATAAGCCGCTGACGCAGTTGAGCCGTTTGCGCCTTGATCTGAGCGGCGGCCGCTTTTTTTGCCACTGCTTCGACCTTTTTGGCCGCAGCTTCACGTTTCTTTTCTTCTTTCTCCCGGATGCTGGCGTATTTCTGCAGGAAGTCGGCGACTTGTGCGTCCCGTCCTTGTTCACCCTGCGGGCCCGATTCCTTCAAATCGTTGACGAAGTCCGGCGTTCCTTTTTTCGTGGTCAGAAGGTTCCAATCAATCGGGGTGGGGAAATGAATGTGAAATAGCGCGTGGTCCTGAATCCCGGCAATGCCGGCGAACTTCTTCGCGCCGCCCTTGGCGTAACGGACAGCGGCAAGCGTTCGGTCCGCCGCACCGGGGCCGGGAAGAGCCGGTCCAAATTTCTTTTCTGCCTGTTTGAGAGTGACACCTAAATTCATTTGATTTCCCGGTTCCAAGGTTCCTTATTCCAGATTTGCAACGCCAGATCGGCAAGGAATTGTCCGCGATCCACAATCGTTTGTAAATTCCAGTTAGGCACTGATTCAAAATAGCTATTCAAAGCGCAGTTGCCGATGTGCAGTTTCCGGCGCAACCCGAGCTTCTTGATCGTCTGGTTTGGGTGAATATAGAAGTCCCGCTTTTGCGAGTAGGCCGCGTTTCCGGCGGCGGGGTTGTCTTTCGTTAGTAGCACGGTCAGGTTGCCAATCGTATTAACGTAACTCTTGTGCTTTAAATCGAGCTGGATGGGATCCGGAGTTCGCAAGGAGTTTCGCCAAACGCCACCTTCATTGAGTGTTTGCGGCATGATGTGCTCAATCGTGGTCTGGCTGGTAAATTGCGCCTGGAAAGGCGTGCCGTTCCGCTCGGATAACTTCTGCTCCAGCTTTTCCATGTAGTAGCGCAGGCGGCTTAAATGCGCACCGGGGCCGTAGATGCTCTTCTTGACGAAAGCGTCGCGGAAAGTGGCATCATCAATCCAGATGTCATCCACCAGCGAGATCAACCCCTCCAGTCGTACCTCGGGTGACATGGCATTATCCTCGAAGAGAGAACAGGCATCGCGGGTAAAGATTTCGATGCGGTAACTGGGACGTTCATGCTTGATAAGTATACGGACGACGGCCGCCAAGATGTTGTGCAGTAAGGGTTCGCTGGCCGGCGTGTGGCGGTAGGCTTCCATCAACGCCAACAGAAAGGGATTTAGCTTTGCCACGCGCAGACGCTGCAATTCACTGAGCATGACCTGAATCGGGTCATCTGAATTGGCCGGCGAAAGGATGTCGTTGTAATTGTTCGCCGCACGCTTGAACTCTTTTAACCATTCTTTCACGCGATTAGCTTTTACGGCAGCATCGATCTCAAACTTGATTTCATCGAAGGCAGTTCCGCGTTCCGTTTGTTTTCCATTTCGCAGGCCAAAGGTATCGAGAAAAACGGCCAGTTCTTCGTGGTCGAACATATTGGTAATGACAGACCAGACTTCCTTGGCTTTTTCGTTTAACTCGGGGTTATCGGCTATGGTGTAGGTAATCAGGTTGGCAACGAGATCATCGGGATCGACTTGTTTTCCCCGGCTATTGAGGGCTTCGAAGATATGGCGCGTGTCGTCACCTTCATCAACCGTAAGTACGACAAAATCGACGTTTTGCAGGACCTTGAGCACGAAAGGCGGAATTTCCTCACGGCGCATTTTACTAAGCCGCGTGATGAAGACACGATAAGCTTTGTAAAGGGCACTCTCCTCACGGATATTTTCCTCGATTTGGTTTGTCGTGCGATTAAGGAGTGCATTCATCACGTCGCGGTCTTCGTTCACACCTTCTTGGAGAACAAGTCGGCAAGTGGAACTGCCCGGTAGCGTAAAGGCATTTCCTAGTTCCGTGAAGTCGATGCGTTGCTGTTCACAAACCTCGCGCAGGGCGAGGAAAAATAGGAAGAAGGTCGTCATCCGTTGCTGACCGTCCACAATTTCCCAACTGGTGGTCGAGTCAGGCAGCTGGCGAAAGAGGAGAACACCGCAAAAATGTTTTCGATCGTTGGCGCAATCATTCTCCCAATCGATCCACATTTGCCTTACTTCATGTTCGCCCCAAACGTAGTGGCGTTGCCACGGCGGGATAATGAAACGGGCTTGGTTATCCCATGCGATGACATCAATAAGGATTTTGCGTTTAACTTGCATCGTAGATGAATCGTCTTTAGCAATCGAAAGTTAATAGTCCATGTGAATATTTTTATTTTTGCGGATTAAATGGACGATTTCTGGTGACCAATCGCATCGCAACCCGGACAACAAGTTTGCCCGGGCCACCCTGAACCAGATGGCTGCCTTCGCTTCGCGGTGGTGCAACTTAGCGTTTCGTGCCGGGTTTAAAATCGGACGGGGCGAGGCTGTGTAAGTATGGTAGTTGTATGGCCGGTGCACGAATTTTGAAATGACAACCCGACGATCTTTATCCACGGACGCGCTGATGCGGGCGGCGCGGGCGTTGCGGTTTGCGTTGATTCTGCAGGGGGCGGTGCGGTGGGGCGCGCTTTCGGCGGGGGGACTGTTGGCGTTGTTGCTGGTGGATGATGTGCTGCATTTGCCGCAGGCGTTGCGGTTGCCGCTGGCGGTGGTGTTGGGGGGATTTATTGCGGTGGAGTTTTATCGGCGGGTGCTGGTGCTGGCGTTGCGACCGTTTTCGCCGGCGCATGCGGCGCGGTGGCTGGAGACGCAGCGCGGGATCGGCGGCAATGTGCTGATCAATGCGTATCAATTTGAGGGCGGATCGGATAGTGGGGTGGAGAAATTCACGAGGCCCACGCTGGATACGTCGAGCTCGATCCTGGGCGCGATTCCGGCGAAGTCGCTTTGGCTGACGCCGCGGTTGAAGAAGTGGCTGGCGGCGCTGGTCGCCGTGACGCTGATTTGGGGGCTGCTGGTGGTGAAATTTCCGCGCTATGTCTCAACCGGGATGGAGCGGATTTTGTTGCCACTTTCGGATGTGCCGCCCGTCGGGAGTTGGGTGATCGAGGTGGCGCCAGGCAAACCGGTGACGTTGGTGGAGGGCGACAAGCTCGATATCACGGTGCGGCTGAAATCGGCGCTGGGCCTGAGTGGCAAACCGCCGGTGCCGGAGCTGGTGTGGCAGGATGGCGCGGGCGGCGTGGAGTCGTCACTGCAATCGAGCGAGCACGCGGCGATGTTGGCGACGGGCGAGGCGGACGAGTTCGCGTTCAGCTTCAGCGCGGTGAGCCAGCCGTTCAGCTTTTGGGTGGTGGCGGATGATTCGCGCAGCCTTTCGGTGCGGGTGGATGTGCAGCCGTTGCCGCAGATGAAGGGCTCGTCGTTTCACGTGACGCCGCCTGATTACATGGGGTTGAAGCCGTATGATCAGCCCGGGCCGCCGCAGACGTTGGAAGTGCCGGCGGGCTCGACGGTGAAGACGCTGGTGCAGCTTTCGCCGGATTCGACGAAGGTGGTTTGGCAGAGTGGGACGAATGGGACAGATGGGACGGATATGACGAAGGCAGAGGATGGGTGGAGCATCACACATCTGGTGGACGAGTCGTCGTCGTATCAGCTTTTGGTAACGATGCCGGGCCTGGATAAACCGCGTGTGTTGGCGGCGGGGCAGGTGACGGCGGTGCCGGACCATCCGCCGGAGGTGGATTTCGTGACGGAGGACCGGAACCGCGCGGTGAATCCCGGCGGCACGTTGCCGGTGACGATTCGCGCGACGGATGATCACGGCGTGGCGTCGATCGCGTTGCAGTTGGCATCGGGCGATGACCCGGCGACCGCGCGCGTGATCAAGACGTGGACCTATGTCGGCCCACCCGGGCAGACGGAACCGGCGCCGGAGAATCATACGGTGGAGCTGGATCCCTCGGTCTTCACGCCCGGCTCGACCTTTCTGCTGACAGCCGTGGCGAGCGATTTTTCGCCTTCGGGGCAGAAAACGACGTCGCGGCCGATCGCGTTGCGCGTGGCGGGGATGGACGATCTCGCCGTGCCGCAGGGCGATGTGCTGGAGCGGTTGGTGGAGCTGTTGAAGAACACAATCGCATTGCAGACGACGGGCAATGGGTTGACGGATAATCTCGCGTTGCACTTGGCGGAGGCGGTGTCGGCGAATGATGTGGCGAAGCACCTGGACGGCATGGCGGATGGACAGCATCGCGCGCAGGATATGGGCGGCTCCGCGCTGGAGGAGGCGGGCAAGCATGACGAGGCGAAGAGTTACTTGTCGCGGCTGCAACCGCTGGTGCATGGGGAGATGGACCTGGCCATCGGGCAACTGGTCAAGCTGGGGACGGCGACCGGTGATTTATCGAGCGGGCTGGCCGATTTGCAGCACCGGCAGGTTTACATTTTAAATGGGCTGATGTCGCTGCTGGGGCAGATCGCGGGCGACCGTCATGCGGCGGCGGAAGCCGCGGCGAAGAAGGCGGCTGACGCGCCGCCACCGGTGACGACGGAAGCGGCATTGAATCAATTGAAGGACCAGTTGAAGAATTTTGCCGATACGCAAAAGCGGATCATCCATGCGACGAATGCGTTCAAGGAATTGAACCCGGAAGATCTGACGAGCGACCAGCAGGCGGTGCTGGGCGAACTGGCGCGCGAGGAGGCGAAGCAGGCGACTTTCTTCCAGGAAAAGCTGACCGACTTGAGCAAGTTGCCGCTGCAGGATTTCGCGGATGGGAAGCTGGTGAGCGACATGAACGAGGTTTATCAGGAGGTGCAGAAAGCGGCGACGGACCTGTACGGCAAGCGGACGGAGACGGCAGTGGCGGGCGAGACGCAGGGGCTGGAGAAGGCGGAGCAGATCGAGCAGAACCTGGAGCGCTGGCTGCCGAATACGCCGGACAATACGAAGTGGTCGATGGAGGAGCCGAACCAGACGCCGGACGTCCCGATGGCGGAGTTGCCGAAGCAACTGGACGATCTGATTGGCGACCTGATGAAGCAGGAGCAGGCGAATGACCCGGAGAAAGATGACGTCTCGAGCACGATCATGGATTCGATTGACAAGGGCGCGGGCTGGGGCGCGGGCGATGGGCCGATGTCGGACATGAGCGCGAAGGGCGTGACGGGAAATCAATTGCCAAATAATGACGAGATCACGGGGCGCTCCGGCGAGGGGCGCAACGGCAAGAGCAACGGGCAGATGGTGGGCGACACGGCGGTGGGCAAAGGCGGCAACGAGACGCCGACACGGATGTCGCCCTCGCCATTTGAGAATGGCAGCGTGAACGATACCTCGAAGAATACGAAGGGCGGCGCAACCGGCGGCGGCAAGCTGGCTGGTTATGGGCAGGACGGTCTGCGCGGGCCGATGCCGCCGGCGCAGCAGCAGAAGATGAAACAGTTTGCGGATGAGCAGGCGCATTTGCGGCAGCAGGCGGAATCGCTGGCGCTGCAATTGCGCAGGCAGCGGCGGCCCACGGGCGATTTGGAGTCGGCGATCAACGCGATGGATGTCTCGGGCGAGGCGGCGCGGAACTTGAACGGGATCGCGGTGATGCAGGGTTATCACCAGGCGCTGGATGCGTTGCAGGCGGCGCGCGATGCCTATGCGGGCGACCGGGTGAGCCGCGTGGAATCGGACCACTTGGCGCACGACATGCGCAAGGATGTGAATGACACGCAGGCGGAGGACGCGCCGGCGGGTTATGAGGAGATGACGGGGGCCTATTTTAAATCGTTGAGCGAGGCCCCGGCGGCGGCAGCGCCGTCGGGGAAATGAGACGGATGGAACTGATACGACTCATAGGTCCTCTCGCTCTTGTGCTGATGCTGGTCGCGCGGGCGGACGATTCTGTTTTGCCCAACGGCGATTTCGAGCAGGCGGATCCGGCGCATCCGGGCAAGGCGGCGCATTGGGACGCGGTCGATGGCCTGGGCGTGCAGTGGACGAATGCGCCGGGCGCGAATCATGGCAAAGCGATCCGCATGGATACGGCGCAGAGCGAAAAGGCGATGGTGGCCAGTTATGCCAAGGCGGGGCTGACGCAGTGGGTGTTTCCGAAGCCGGCGGATAATACGATCGCGGAGACTTACGGGCTGTCGCTTTACTCGGAGGCGATGCCGGTGGTGGCGGGGAAGACGTATCGCGTGACGTTCGATTTCCTTTCAGAAAAGGGGACGGGCGGGAAGCTTTGGTTCCGCGCGTACGCGAATGTGAATGGCGAAAAGAAGCGCGTGTATGAGGGAACGATCGATTGCGCCGGCTCGGGCGGGTGGAAGCAGTTCAGCGGCGTTTTTCACCCGACGAAGTACCGGCCCAACGTGGATGAATTCAAGATCATGCTCTTCGCGCTTTATCCGCCGGGCGTGGCGTGGTTCGACAATATCCGCGTGGAAGCGGTGGATGAAGCGCCGGAGGCGAATTAGCGGACCACTAAGCATTCGTTCGCGTTTTTGTCGCCGGCTCGAGGAAGCCGAGGATCTGCCGGGCGAGAAGGCCGACGCCGGGTTCGCGCAGCATGGAGTTGTGATCACCCGGGCACTCGAGGATGACGACGCCGCCCTTGGCCATGCGTTGCCAGATGCGGGAGGAGTCGGGCGGGTCAGTGTCGAGGCGCTCCTGGCAGCGGAAGAGAACGATCTGGCCGTCGTAGGGCGCGGGCGTGAAGTAGTCGGAGGCGATCCAGTTGGCTTCCTTCACATCGTTGAGGAACGAGGGCATGCGCCATCCGTAGCGGTGGGACATTTTGAACGCGGTGCGGTACGCCGTTTTCACGGCCCAGGCCTGGACGTAAGTCGAGCGCTCCTGCAGATAGCCGATGCGATCCTGGCCGAGGACGACGGCGCGCAGGTCGGTGATGAGGCGTTCGAACAGAGGCAGCCGGTCGGTGCGTGGCGCGGCCTGATGGACGTTGTCCTCTTCATTGAGGCTGCGCTGGAACGTGTCGAGCAGGCCGACGAGGCCCATGGTTTCGCCCTGGGCGGTTAGCTGGCGGGCGATCTCGTAGGTGACGAGTCCGCCGAAGCTGTGGCCGGCGACGTAGTACGGGCCGCGGGGCTGGCGTTCGCGGATTTGGGCGATGTAGTGGCGCGCCATGGCCTCAACGGTGAAGTCGGTGGCGTGGCCGCTGAGTCCGCGCGACTCGATGGCGAAGATGGGCTGGCTCTCCGGGAAGTGACGCGCGAGGTGCTCGTAGCGCAGGACGCCGCCGCCGACGTCGTGGATGAGAAAGAGCGGCGTGTTCGTGCTGGTGCTGGAACGGATGGCGACGATGCCGGGCGTGGAGGCGACGGGCTGGTCGGAGGGATGCGCCTCGCGCGCCTTGCGGATAAGGTCGCCGAGCGCGCCGATGGTGCGGGCCTCAAACAGCGTGGAGAGGCCGAAGTCGATGTTGAAGCGCTTGCGGATTTCGGTGAAGAGGCGCACGGCGAGGAGCGAGTGGCCGCCGGAATCGAAGAAGTCGGTCTTGGCGTCGACCTGCTCGAGGCCGAGGAGGCGTTGCCAGAGTTGTTCGAGGACGAGGTTGATGTCATCGGAAGGCGCGGTGACGGAGTCGGCGAGGGCAGCGGAATCGCGCATCGGGGCGACGGGCGCGAGCGGCGTGGGCGAGACGTAGATGATGTCGGGCGCGCGGCTTTTCAATACGCGTTGGAGCGCGGCGATGCCTTCGCGCGTGGGGATGCCGTGCAGAGCAACGGTCGCTTCGCCATCGGTGGCGGCGGCGCGCGGGACGGATTCGGTGCTCGCGTGGGAGAGATCGGCCACACTGCGCAGGCGCTTGATGGTGAAATCCTCGATTTCCGCGACGACCTCGCCGCTTTCGGTCGCGAGGGTGAGATCGAAGAGGATGAGGTCGGAACCGCTTTCGGGGCGGACGCGGGCGTGGGCGTAGATGCGCGGCGGCAGCGCGCTGTAGACGGTGAGGCGCTGGTAGGCAAAGGGCAGAAGGAGATCGCCCGCTTTCTCGTAGCCGGGAATCAGGTACATGGCGACGCCCGTGGCGATGTCCATCAGCGCGGGGTGAAGCGAAAAGTCCTTCGCTTCGGCGCGATACTCGGCGGGGAGCTCGACGAGGCCGAGGCATTGGTCCTTGCCAAAATGGATGGTGCGGAGGCTCTGCCAGCGCGGGCCGAAATCGAAGTGGCCGCGCTGGCGGACGTTCTTGGGCCCGTCCCGTTTTTCCACCGGGCAGCGCTTTTCAATTTCCTTCAGGTTGATGCGCGGCGCGCGGCCCGTGGCGCGGCGGCATTGGCCGGAGACATAAACGACGTCGTCGGAGGAAACGGTGAATTGATAACCGGCACCCGATTTGCGCAGCTCGGCGTGGACGATGCACGGCGAGTTCGGCGCGACGCGCAAAGGTGCGAGGAAAACGATGTTCTCCAGCGTGATCGGCTGCCGGCCGAGTTTTTTCCAGAGCGCGGTGACGGCGATTTCGAGATGCGCCGTGCCGGGCAGAAGCGAATCGCCGCCGTGGAAGTGGTGCTCGCCGAGGACCCAGTTGCGTTCAACGCTGAGCGTGCCGGAATAAATTGTGCGCGCGGCGGTGTCGAGTTCCACGCGATCCAACAGCGGGTGATGGAATGGTATGGCGTCGGCGGCGGGTTCGTCCTTCGGCGCGACCATGCCGATCTGCGCCCACGGGCCCCAGCCGATGACGACGAAGTTACGCTCCGGCGGGCGGCTTTGCGCGAACGCGTTGAGGAAGGCGTTGGCCGCACAATAATCGACTTGGCCATCCGGCGGCGTGATCGCACTGACGGAGGAGAAAAGCGCGAAGAAATCGAGCGGCTGGTCCTGCGTGAGTTCATCGAGGAGTTCGACGCCGACGGTTTTCGCCGCAAGGACGTTGTGCGCAACATCCTTCTTTTTCAACTGGATGATGCCGTCCTGCAGGATGCCCGCGGCGTGGATGATACCGTTGAGCGGGCCGAATTTCTCGCGAGCTTTGGCCAGCGCGGACTGGAGCGACGCGCGATCGGTGACGTCACCGGTGACGACGAGGATTTCCGCACCCAGATCGGTCCACTCCGCGATCTGGCGCTTCTGCTCGGCGCCTAGTTCCGCGCGGCGGGAGAGGAGCACGAGTCGCGCGCGGTACGAACGGGCGAGCCAATCGGCCACGGCCATGCCGATGCCGCCGAGGCCACCGGTGATGAGATAAGTGCCCTTTTCGCGCAGGCGCGAGGAAGCGATCGGCTCGGGCTGGAAACGCTCGACGCCTTGCACCCAGCGCGCGCCGTCACGATAGACCGCGAGCGTTTCCGCGCTGTCGCTCTCGCCTTCGTTGACGAGGATGGAGGCGAGAGCGACTGGCTCGGTGGAATCGACATCGACCTGGCGGCAGCGAAGCGTTGGGTATTCGAGCGGCGCCACGCGGCACGGGCCGGCGAGCAGGCTGCCGTAGGGGTGCAGGACCTTCTCGCGATGGATCGACACGCTGCGATGCGAGACCGCGGTGAGGGCGACGGGTTGATCCGGCAGGCGGGAGCCGAGCGTCTGGATGAGCGCGACGAGGCTATGGAAACAGCGGTCCTCGGGCGCGCTGGAGGGATCGAGTCCCCAGAGGTGCACGATCTGGCGCGGCACCTGGGCGCGGCGGGCGAGGTGATCGAAGAGCAGCGCGTAATCGCCGGGCGCAGCGGGATTGATGACATAGGTGTCGTTGCCCGTTGTGGCAAATTTCTCGCCCGCGAAAACGGTGATGATCGTGCCGACAGACTTGCGGAGTTCGCCGACCAACGTCGTGCTGGCGAGAGTATCATCAGTGAAGACAAGGCACGGCCCGGTCGCCGCGGTGCTGCCGGCGAGTGGCGCCGATTTCCAGTGGGAGCGGTAGAACCAATCATTGACGTTGCCGAGGGAATCGGCCAGCCAGTTCGTGCCAATCTTCGGGCCGATCCACAGTTTCTTGCGCTGGAACGGATAGGTCGGCAGCGGGATGCGACGCAGCTTCTGCTTCTCGTGAAAGGCATTCCAATCCACCGCCGCGCCATTGATCCACAGACTGCCAAGCGCGGAGAGCACGGCGGCGAGATCGCCCGCGCCGGTATCGTGGCGCGGCAGGCAGGCGAAAATCCGTTGGCGCGCATCCTTGCCGCCGGTCTGGCGCGCGAGCGCGGCGAGGGTTTCG
>CAZZWT010000021.1:0-17678 GCA_964657775.1 uncultured Candidatus Methylacidiphilales bacterium
CGAAAGACACGACCGATTCGCTGGATAAAAATCCTGGCATGGCGAATACCGACTCTGCCCCGGCCTCGGCCACCAAGGATCCGACCACGGCCACGACCGAGGATAAGAAAGGTGAAAAGATGGTCAGCAAGTCCGATCAATCCGACAAGCCGATGTCCGACAAACAATTTGTCGAAACGGCCGCACAGGGTGGTATGACCGAGGTGGAACTGGGCAAGCTCGCCTCCGAAAAGGCGACGTCGCCGGATGTGAAGAAGTTCGGGGCCAACATGGTCACCGACCACTCCAAGGCTAACGACGAGCTGAAGGAGATCGCCGACAAAAAGGGCATCGCCATTCCCAGCACCCTCGACTCCACGCACAAGGCGATGGTCGATAAATTCCAACACCTTTCCGGCGCAGCCTTCGATAAGGCCTATGTCCACGCCATGGTGAAGGACCACGAGAAAACCGCCGCTACTTTCCGTACGGAATCGACTTCCGGCCAGGATCCGGACGTGAAAGCCTTCGCGGGCGATACCCTCAAGACGATCGAGATGCATCTTTCGGACATCAAGAGCATCCAAGGCTCGATGAAATAAGCGAGAAAGAAACTTCTCCACGCGCGTGCCTGGGTTTTCGCCACGAAGACCCAGGCACGCTTTTTTTTACTCTGCTCGCTCGCCCCTCTAGGGAAGTCCACGACTTCCACACCCGGTTTGCTCGCCCATTTCTTTAGGTCTGCGCATTTAAGCAAAATGCAAATAGCCACGCTTCACTGTCCCTCGCATGGCAAATGACGCTCGTTAGCTTAAGGCGTTATTTCTATAGGTTTCGATAAGGCCCTCCCATCAAGCCGCATAGAGATTCTGAATTTCCATGGCACGAGAAGGGCTAAATAAAATAACGAAGGTCATTCCGACCTTCTTAACTCTTAACAAGGATTCCTATGCCAGCCACTATTACTAAATCGGACAATTACCAGATCATCGGCGGTGTCTTCTCTGAGCGCAAAAATGCCGACAAGGCGGTTCAAGCCCTTCGCGAGTTGGGCATCCCCGATTCGAACATCCAAGTCGTCGTGATGCTGGACGAGAAGCAGTCCAAAGACGCTAATCGCACCGCTTTGGTCGGTCGCGGCGTCTCCGAATCGCAGGCCCTCTACTACGATGAGGCGGTTCGCAACGGAAAAATTCTCGTTGCCGTTCATAACGTCACCGATCCGGCTCCGATCATCGAGGTCTTCGACGATCACAAGGCGGAATACAATCCGGATGGCTCGCGTAATCTCCGCGAAGATGTGTTCGGCATGACGGCTGGCGCAGTCGTGGGTGCGGTTGCGGGCGGCATCGCCGGTACCGCCGTGGCAGGTCCGTTGGGCACAGCCGCGGGTGCAGCAGCGGGCGCGGTTGTCGGCGGCGGCGCCGGGGCTGCGGCGGGCAAAGCGGCCGAGCACAACAAGTAATTTGCTTAGTGAGCCGAGCTTCGCCTGTTCTTACGGGCGTGGCTCGGCAAGCTGCCCTTTTCGCCGAGGTAATCTTGAATATAAAGCATATTGACCATGACGAGAAGGACGGCACAAAGCGGCGTCGCAAAGGCGAGGCCGGCGCCGCCGAGTAAAAGTCCCATGACCAGCTCCGAGCCGAGCACAAAGGCTGGGGGCAGGGAAATAGCCTTCTTTTGGACCAAGGGCGTGATCACGTTGGCTTCTAGAATTTGCACGCCAAAATAAAGCAGGCAGACCCACACCCCCATCATCGGGCTGATCGTCAGCCCGAGCATCACCGCGGGAATCACGGACAGAAATGGGCCCAAGCTCGGGATGAAGGAAAGAATCGCTGCGATCAAGGCCAGCGTCCCTGCCAGCGGTACGCCCAGGCAGGAGAGGCCGATGCCGATCAAAATCCCGACCGAGGCCATCGTCACCAACTGGCCCATGAGCCACCACCATAGGGTGAAGCCCAATTCATCCAGCACGTCGCGGATTCGCGGCCGACGCTCGGCGGGGAAAAGATTGAGCAATCCGATGCGGTAGAGGTCGGGCTCGAACGCGAGAAACGCCCCGATGACCAGCGCGAAGATCAGTCCGCCCAAGCCGTGAATAGTCAGGCCGGCAAACTTGAACGTGCTCTGCCAGTTACTGTCTTTTGACGCTTCCATGGCATGCTGCCCGGCAGTAAGCAAATGGGCACCCCAGTTCGATGCCTTCACCTGGTCCAGCAATTGGTGATAGGCCTTCGGCAGCGCCTCGGACAAATTAGTCGATTGGTCGGCCACCGCTGGGCCAACGAGAAGGCCGGCGAGAACGATCAATTGCAAGAGCCCGACAAGCCCAAATGCCACGCAGGCCGGATAGGAAAACCGCGTATGTTTTTCCAGGAAACGACCAATACCGCTAAAGAAAACGCCCATGAAGATCGCCGCAAAAAAGACGAGGAGAACCTGCGCCGTATACCAAAGCAGGATGGCGGCCGCGACAATGGCTGTGATGCCCAGGCCGATCATCATGCCCTTGCGCACGGCGGAATCGAAGCGGGCGCGACGAGGCGAATTTTCTGGCATGGCGTGGATCGTATCGGCGGAGGCGGGGCTCGTCACCGGCTAATAATTGCGCAAAAGACGATAAGCCCGCGCACGAGCGGCTTCCCACTCGTTGGAGAGGTTCCGCAAAGTTTTCGCCCGCGCAGCATTCGTTTCTTCGTCTGCGATGACCTTGTTAAGATGCACCGCGTAGGTGCCCGCCTCAATCTGGGCGACGAGGAAGCTACGCACGAATTCCGCGTCCGTCGTGCCGAAAAGCAACTGGTGCTGCTTGTCCGCCCGGATCGAATCGCGCACGTCCTGCTCGATCGCCGGCAGCGGATTCTGATCGAAGCGAATCAACGAATCACCGTCCTGAAACTTATCCAGTGCCTCGAGATTTCTCTTTGCGAGCTGACCAATTTCATCCGCAAACGTAATGATCTCGACTGGCGCATGCTTAACCGTCATCAACATCGGCACGTCCGATTCGTCATCCGCGAGATGGTGCAGAAGATAGTAGCCGCCATTGAGTATACTCGGCGCGCGAGCGCCGTCGTCGGCATGAATACTCAGCGGCACGATTCCGCCCAGCGTCATATAAATAAAAACCCAGGCACCGCGTGCGTTAAATAACGGCATATAGAAAATTCAACCCTCTGCACCCGGACCATATTCCGGGGGCGAATAGACATTAAACGTAATGGCGTTGTCTTTGCCACGATTGATGAAAAGGTGCGGCATTCCCGCCGGAATGATGCAGGTATCACCCTTCTTCAACACCCGCTTCTCACCATCGACCTCCGCGTGCAACTCCCCATCGAGGAGAAAAAGGGCCTGGTCGCTTTTTTGGTGCACGCTCGGCTCCTCCGAACTGGGATGCCCGGGATTCAAGATCATCACGGCCGTCTGCGATTGCTCGGTCGTTTGTAGAACCTCAAACCACTCCTTGGTTTGATGGATATTGGAAATCGTCATGGCTCATTCCACCGGGCGGGCCGTACTGCGACGGAAGGCCAAGCCGAGGAAAATTCCGAGAGCCACTCCCGCGCCCACCAGCGCCCAAGGATTCGTACTTACGGTTTCGCGGACTAACCCCAGCGTATCCGCCACGCGCTGGCGGGTCTGGGTGACGTGGGCATTCGCGTGGTCACGCACATCCTCTGCGATTTGGAGCGCATCGCGCTTGAGTTGATCGACGTCCTTCACAAAGAGTTGGCTATCCTTCACGAGGTTCTGCCGCGTTTCCAGTATACGATTTTGCATAGTAATGTAAGTGTTTGAGGTTTCGAATTTCACCATTCACGCGGCTTAAGACATGCCAACCCGCGTGAGCGTTCTCTAAGGTGAACGCATGGAGATGGTTGAAGGTAGACCCATGATTCATGTCACTGCTGACGCAGTGCGGATTGCGACCTCCTCCACCTCGGCGCACGCAAAAAGCAAAAAGGGAATCCGCAACCGAAACTGCAAGCCGTTCCAAATCAGCGGGCGGTGTCGCCGGTGGGACATTGGCATAACCTGTGCAATCCTACGCCTTGGTAAATCGGATCCCGCCCTATGAAAACACTAAATTTCGCTCTCGTCACCCTACTCATCTCCGCCGGACTGTGCCTGACAGCACACGCCCAATCTGACACGCCTATCAATCCCAACCCGGTCATACCGGGCGTTAATCCCCCGCAACCTTCCTCCGGCGATACTGCCAACCCGAATCCGAAACCGGCGATGAATCCGAATCCGGCACCAAGCACCCTGGTCAATCCCACGCCCGCCCACCCAGCGCCCAATGCACCGTTGACACCCGCGCCAAACACGCCCATGACCCCGGCCCCAAACGCCGTGGTTACCCCTGCGCCGAATGCGCACGTGACCCCGGGCCCTAATACGCCGGTGGTACCTGCGCCGAATACCCCGGTGGTTCCTGCACCCAATCAGAACACAACGCCGAATCCGACCGTGCCGCCGACGCAGACGCCGGCGAACTTGGTGAATCCCCCTAGTTCCCTGCAGAATCACTAAACCGCGGCGCAGCTCTCCACCCCATCCCTCACCATGGCGACCCTGACGAAGAGCCCCCGTGACAGCGAAACCGGTCGAATCTCTCCATCTCTGAAATCCAATTCCTTCTTCCTGCGCCACGTCGGGGGCATGGCGCGGGCGCTGGGGAAAACGACGCTAACGATCGCGCTGATTGTACTCGTCCTTTTCGTCGTGGCTTGGTTCGCCACGCCGATTTACCTAAAGAACTTTCTCAACACGAAAGGCGACTCGCTTCCCGATTACCACCTCCATATCGATCAGGTTCAAATCAATCCGTGGAACTGCAGTCTTGATCTCAACTCCATCTTGCTGGTGAAGAAATCGAACAAGATACCCGTCCCGTTTTTTACCGCGCCGCGTATCCACATTGCCATGCAGTGGTCGGAGATTCTTCATTGGACGCTGCGCAGCCGGATCACGCTGACCAAACCGGTCGTGAATTTCGTTAACGGCCCGACCGAAGACACCAGCCAGACCGCGCTTGAGCCGGAATGGGTGACCGCAGTCAAGGAGCTCGTGCCGCTGCGGATCAACCGATTCACCGTGGTCGATGGCGACATCCACTATTACGATTTTCACGCCGATCCCGAGATCAACATGGAGATGATCGATGTCCAGGTCTCACTCGATAACCTTACCAATAGCAATCACAGCAAGGCGTTGATGCCCGCCACGGCGGAGATGACGGGACGCCCTTTCAAGCGCGGTAAACTTAACGTCCATCTTGCCCTCAATGTGGACATGAAGCAGCCGACGTTCGCGGAGAAGATCGCGCTGGAAAACATCCCCGCGCCGGCGCTCAATTCCTTCCTGGCCAAGTATGGCAGCGTCTATGCGAAGAGTGGCAACCTCGCTTTCTACTCGGAGATGGTGAGCGCCAAGGGCGGATTCAACGGGTATGCCAAGCCGTTCTTTCAGGATCTCGCCTTTGAGCCGATGCCTAAGGATCGCGGCGGCCTGGCGGAAATCTGGTCCGCGCTGGTCAACGGCGTGAAGGATATTTTTGAAAACGATGACAACGCCGTGGCCACCACCATTCCCATTGCCGGCAAATACAGCGATCCGAATATCGACTTTTGGTCCGCCGCATTTGGCGTGATCGAGAATGCCTGGTTCCAGGCTTTGGCCCATGGCTTCAAGACGCCGGAAATTGCGCCCGATCCGGAGAAGCAGGAGATCAGCCAAGACGCCATCAACAAGGCGGCGGAGAAGAGCGACCACCCCGGGGAGCCGCCCGTTCCGCCTCCCGCCAACGCCCCTGCGCGGAAATGACCTCGGCGTTGCTTGTGGGCGAAAGAATTGCCGCCGCGGACCACCCGCGTTATCGTAACCTCGGCATGTCCACCCTCCACGAAAAACACGCGCATCTGCAGGAGATTCTTCGCCGTTTGGGCCCCGTTTTGATTGCTTATTCCGGCGGCGTGGATTCCGCTTACCTCGCCTGGGCGGCGCATCAGGCGCTGGGCGGCAAGATGCTGGCCGTCATCGCCGATTCGCCGTCCCTGGCCCGCAACCATTTTACCGAGGCGGTCGCCTTCGCGCGGGCCCACAACATTCCGCTTGAGGTCATCAAGACGGTCGAGATGGACAACCCCGATTACGTGAAAAACGATCCGTCGCGCTGCTTCCATTGCAAGAGCGAGCTCTTCACCAAAATGGAGGAAACCCGCGGGCGCCTTGGATTCGAAAATCTCGCCTACGGCATGAATCTCGATGATCGCGGCGACTTCCGACCGGGCCAGAAGGCGGCGCAGCAATACGAAGTCCTCGCACCGCTTGTCGAGGCGGAACTGACCAAGTCCGATATTCGCGCGCTGGCCAGAGAAGCCGATCTCCAGGTGTGGGACAAGCCGGCGTCCGCCTGCCTTTCCTCCCGCGTCGCGTACGGAAATCCGGTGACCAGGCCGACGCTCCTCCGCATCGAACAGGGCGAGGATTACCTCCGGCACCTTGGCTTCCGCCAGTTCCGCGTACGCGATCATGCCGGCCTCGCGCGCATCGAAATCGCGTCAGAAGAAATGGACCAGATTTTATCCGCCAACCTGCTGCAGACGCTCTCGCCCGAATTCAAACGGCTCGGCTTCCAGTTCGTGACGCTCGATTGCGAGGGCTATCGAACGGGGTCTCTGAACAGCGTCATCTCCAAGGGAGCGGCATGAGCCCCGGGTCGCTGCTCGAACTTCTCCACCAAATTCGCGCCGGGACCGTCACCGCCGAGCAGGGCGCGGCGCGGCTCACCGCTTTGCCCTACGAGGATATTGGCTTTGCCAAGATCGATCATCATCGCCCGCTCCGCACCGGCCTGCCGGAAGTCATCTACGGCGCGGGCAAGACCGACGCCCAGGTTGTCGAGATTTTCGATCGCATGGCGCGTCAGGGCGGCAACGTTCTGGCCACGCGCGTCACGGAGTCGGCGGCCAAAACCGTGCTCACACAATTTCCGGCAGCTCTCTACCATCCCGCGGCGCGCACAGTCAGCCTGCGGCAACAGGATTCTCCGGCGTTGCCCGGCACCATCGCCCTCCTCTGCGCGGGCACGAGCGACCTGCCCGTGGCGGAAGAAGCGCGCGTGACGGCGGAGCTGCTCGGCCACAACGTCGCTACTTTTTACGACGTCGGGGTGGCCGGTTTGCACCGCTTGCTCTCGCATCTGCCCGCACTCGGCGAGGCCCGCGTGCTCATCGTCTGCGCCGGCATGGAAGGCGCGCTGCCCAGCGTCGTGGCCGGTCTTGTCAGCGCGCCCGTCATCGCCGTGCCGACCAGCGTGGGCTACGGCGCTTCCTTCGGGGGCATCACCGCGCTGCTCGGCATGCTCAACTCCTGCTCGCCCAATATCGGCGTGGTGAATATCGACAACGGCTTCGGCGCCGCGTGCCTCGCCCATTCCATTTCCAACCTTCGCACCAAAAAATAAGCCATGCCTAAAACCGCCGCCAAGCCCAAGAAAATCATCGATCCCTTTGCCGAAGCGAAAGTCGATACGACCTCGCATCTCCACATGTCGGATGTGGAGTGTCGCGGTGAAACGATTTATTTCGCCGTCGTGGATCGTTTCAATAGTGGGAAGAAGGACCAGTTGGGCAAGCAAACCGAGCTCGACGATCCCACCCGTCAGGATTGGAATAAATATTGGGGCGGAGACTTGCAAGGCATTGTGGAGAAGATCGACTATCTACAAAATCTCGGTGCCACGGCGCTGTGGCTGACGCCCCTCTTCGAGCAGGTCGAGGGTAAAGCGGGCGAATACGCGCCGATTCACGGTTACTGGACGCAGGACTTCAAGCGCGTTAACGCGCGCTGGGTGAACAAGCAGGAGGAAATCCGCCTCTTCTCGCAGAACACGGTGCTCGACACCCTCATCGACATGCTGCACCAGCGCCGGATGAAGTTCATCCTGGATATCGTCTGTAATCACAGCTCGCCCGCGACGACGAAGGGCAAGGGCAAGCTCTACGACGATGGCAAGCTCATCGCCGACTTCGATAACGACAAGAATAACTGGTATCACCACTACGGCGACGTGAAGGACTGGAACGACGAGTGGCAGGTGCAGAATTGCGAACTCTGCGGGCTGGCCACGTTCAACGAAAACAACATCGACTACCGCCGCTACATCACCGACGCGATCAAGATGTGGCTGGACAAGGGCGTTGACGCCCTGCGCATCGATACGGTGAAGCACATGCCCAACTGGTTCTGGCAGGAATTCACCTGCGAGATGCACACGCGCAAGCCGAATGTCTTCATCTTCGGCGAGTGGATTCATAATCATCCCAGCAATCCCACCTCGGTCGATTTCGCCAATCACTCCGGCATGACCGTGTTTGATTTCGGCATGTGCCAGGCGATCCGCGATTGCATCGCCGGCAACGCCGATCCCGGTTTTCAACTCGTGCAAGCGGTGCTGGACCAGGACGGCGTCTATCGCAACGCGAGCGAGTTGATCACGATGTACGAGAACCACGACATGCCGCGCCTGCAATCGCTCGGCGCCAGCAACGAGATGCTCGACATCGCGACCTGCCTGATCATGACGATGCGCGGCATCCCGTGCCTCTATTACGGTTACGAGCAGTACCTGCACAACGACACCAACGGCGGCAACGATCCCTACAATCGCCCGATGATGGAGAAGTGGGACCACGACACCCCGGCGTTCCACATCACCAAGCGGCTTTCGGATGAGCGCGGGAAAAATCCTGCGATTCAATGGGGCGGGCACTGGCCGAAGATTGTGGAAAAAGACCTCTATGTTTTTCTGCGCAAATACCAAGACTCGCGCTGCCTCGTGATTTTGAACAAGGGCGCGGAACGGGTCATTGATCGCATCGATACCGAATTCGCGAACGGCGAACACCAGTGCATCTTGTCCGGTGAAAAGGTGACTATTCAAAACGGGCAGTTGAACTCCTTCAAGATTGGTGCGGGAAAGGCATGCGTGATTAGTTTCGTCGGCAAACGCGTCGAGGGCAAAGTGGTCGCGCGGCTGCAACTGAACGGACTGTTCACGAAGCCAGGCGACTCGGTCGTCGTCATCGGTGACTGCCCCGAGCTCGGCAATTGGGATATCGGCAAGGGCGTGCCGCTCGAGTACATCAACTTGAACACGTGGTTCACCGAACTCTCGTTCAACGAAAGCGCAGGCAAATCGATCGCCTATAAATTCGCCGTGCTGCATCCCGATCCGAACGTCGGACCCGGCCGCGAAAATCGCCCGCCGCGCCGTCGGGCCGTCGGATCGGAAGGCGTGGCGAAGTGGCGCGATTCGTGGGAAGAGTAACGTCGGGGAGAAACTTCCGAGGTAGCCGCCGCTGCTCCCCAGCGGCGGGGATCGGTCGCGTCTGCGACCGACGCGGCGAAGCCGCAATCGGAGTTTTAAGGGCGCTTCCGACGCACCGCCGCTAGAGACAGCGGCGGCTACCTACTGCGCGGCAAGGACCACGACAGGTAGTCTATCAAATATAGCGCTGAGCGAAATTTCATCGGATTCACTCGCGATCGCACGACCCGATATCACCTCCCGCCACACGGCACGGGCCAACGTGACTGTCATTCCTTGGCAAATTTCCATTAAGTCGGTCACGCCGTCCTGATCCATCGTCCGCAGCGCGATGACGACAAGTTGACGGCCTTCATGCTCTCGCGCGAACGCGACGAATCGTTCCGCCAAAGGACCGGCGACTCGCAATGGCGTATAACTGCCGCGGGCAAACAAGTCCGGGTGCTCGCGGCGATAGTGGAGCAAGCTGCGAACGACCTGCATTTTGATTCGTCCATCCTCCCAAGTCGCCAGCATCTCCGGCACGGTGGCGCCATCCAACCCTGCGAGGCACTTTTGGCGCGCGGCGTAATCAACAGGCCTCCGGTTGTCCGGATCGACCAGGCTGAAATCCCACATCTCCGTGCCCTGATAAAAATCAGGAACCCCGGGTGACGTAATTTTCAGCGCGACCTGCACCAGGGATAACTTCATCCCCTGCTCCGCGATATTCCGCGCGAAGGGGACAAAATCCTCCCAAAAAAGTGGCGAGACTTTCTTATCGAGAATGCGCTCGATAAACAAATCGCCCGCCTGGAGCCACGGCTCATCCGGGTTCGCCCAATTCGTGCGCGCCTTCGATTCCGACAGCGCCTTGCGCATGTAGGCCTTGATCCGGCCGCAAAACTCATCGTCCACGCCGGCTTCATCGAGCGGCCAGGCGCCGAGCAAAATCTGGTAGAGCAAGTATTCTTCGTTGGCATCGGGCGCGAGAACATTGTTCACCAGCGTCTTGGCCACGTGGTTCAACTTGCTCCAGCGATGCAGCGCGATGTCCCATCTTTCGGGAATTTCCGAAAGCGCCAACAACCGCGCGCGCACATCCTCGCTCATCTTGGTGTCGTGCGTGGAGGTGGCCAGCATCGCGGCGGGCCAGTCGCGCAGGCGCTTTTGGTTGTCCTCGTGGAAATCAGCCGGGGGACGACCGAACTCGGCTGGGTGATGCCCCACTTCATTCGCCGCGAATAGCCGCACGTAGCGATAGAAGAATGTATCCTCAATCGACTTCGCCATGATCGCGCCGGTGTACTGCTGAAGCTGGCAGATCCAGTCATCTGCCCACGCCTTTAATTCTGGACCGGCTTTCTCATCGGGATAACGACCGGTCAGCAGATCGCGAATAAAATAAAACGGAATCGGATCGGCGGAATGATTCAGCCGCAGCGCTTCCTCGACCGCCTTCTCCACGACGGTGACATCCTCCGCCGTGGGCGGCTGGCCCGTGACGCGATAGGTGCGATAGACCGAGAGGCAGGCGATGATTTGCGAAAGCGCGGGGCGCAGATCGCTTACCGTCCAGTCGCGCCAGCGCCGGTCGGTCTTGACCCGCGCCTCGAGATCGAGCGCAAAATTATCAAGCGCGTTGGGGAACAGCTCGTCCAAGATATAGAGCTTGAGCTGGTAGCACTGCTCATCCGGCTTGAGTGCGATGCCGGCAAATTCGCGATAAATGCGGGTGAATTCCTGCTCCGATTTGGACGCGATAAGCAGGTTGATCAAGCTGCCCGCAAAATCGTAGCCAGTGGTGCCATGCGTCATCCAGTCGGGGGGCAGATCTTCCTTCTCGGTCAGGATTTTCTCCACCAGCGAGTAGGTCGGATTCCCCTCGCGCTCGGTCAAAGCCGCGAGCCGCTGCAGGTATTGCGCCGGATTCCACAGGCCGTCGATGTGATCGATCCGCACGCCATCGACAATTTTCTCCTGCACCAATTCCTTCAGTAGGCGATGGCTTTCGTCGAAGACCTCCTGCACGCCCATTCGCACGCCGATCAAGGTATCGATGGCGAAAAAGCGGCGGTAGTTGATCTCGTGCGTGCCGGTCTTCCAATAGGCGAGGCGGTAATTCTGCTCCTCCAGTAACTGGTGAAGCCGATCAAAAGACTCGGGATTCTTAGGGTCGCCGTTAAGCGCGGCCAACACCTTCTCCAAGTCGTCTTCCAGTTTTTCATCCTCGATCAGTGCGGCAAATTCCTGCCGCAGGCGATCGAGCGAAAAATTGCGCTCGCGTATCTCTTCCCGGTTTTCCGGCGAGGCCGGCTTGGGCAGAGCGCGGAATTTTCCGGCAAGCTGATCCAGCTTTTGCGAGAGCGGCTTGCCCGGATTTTCCAGCCACGCCAGTTGATGCAAAATAATCTCATACGATTCCGGCCAGATCGGAAAGCGAAGGGAGCGGTAATCGATCCAGAACGCGCCGTCCTTGTAATCGATGCGGATGTCGCCGCTCTCCAGCACGCGTCCGTAGAAATCGTGCAGCAGCGGCAAAATGATCCGGTCCTGCAACGCGGTTTGGCGCGGATTCCACTGGATGTCGAAGAATGCTGCGTAGCGGGAGAGCCGCCCGTTCTCCAGCACATCCATCCAGCGCCAGTTGAACGAGCCCTCGATGCCCATGTGGTTTGGCACGAAGTCGATCAGCATGCCCATGTCGCGCTCCTTCAACAGCGCACTCACTTTGTTCAGGCCCTCGCGCCCGCCGAGCTCCGGGTTCACCTGATTCGTATCGCAAACGTCATAGCCATGCTGGCTGCCGGGCGGGGCGAGAAAAAGCGGCGAAAGGTAAGCGTCGGAAATCCCCAGGTCGTGCAGATACGGAACGATCTGCGCCAATTGCTCAAAGTTAAAACCAGCATGCAATTGCACCCGGTAGGTGGCCCGTGGAATTCGTGCGGGGAGCTTCATAATGGCTCCGTGATGATCGTCTCCGCTTCGCCGTCCGCCGTCGTGTCCGGCGCGTTGGAGCGGAGCAAAACTTTCTCGCCTGCGGTCGTATCACCCGGCTTGGCCTTGAGGCATAGACAAACGGAAACTTTTCGTCCACCGAGCTGATAGTGAATGGTCACTCCCTGCTCGTGGGCTTCCACCTTCCACTCCGTCCGCGCCGGGCTCGTCTTGCCAAAGAGCTGCCGGCGCAACTTCAGACCGGAGCGGTAAAGGTCGAGCAACCGGCGATGCTCCGGTTGATCCTGCTCAGCCCAATTTAACTTCGATTCCAGAAAAGTCTGCTCCGCTTGCGGATGACTCATCTTCGCCACTTCCTTCTCGTCGGTAACGAATTGCATCTCCAGCAACTCGCGCTTGCGGCCTGCAAAAATTTTTGCGCCGAGCTCCTCGGACATATCGGTGAAGTAGTGGAATGGATTGCCCGCCCCCCATTCCTGACCCATGAAAATCAGCGGCGTATAGGGCACCAGGCAAAGGAAGAGCGACAGCGCGCGATAGCCCGCCGGGCTGATGCTTTCGTGGAAGCGCTCGCCCTGAAAGCGGTTGCCCACCTGGTCGTGATTCGAGATGCAGAAGACGAAACTCTCCGGCGGGAAATCATCCGCAGGCGTTCCCCGATTCTTCTTGTGGAAGGGGCTGTACTCGCCCGAGTAAAGCCAGCCCCGGCGCAAAATCGTGGCGATTTCCTCGCCCGTGCCCTTGAACATGCTGAGGAAATACTGCTGCTCGCCCGTCTGGCTCACCCGCATCGCGTGGTGAAAATCGTCCGACCAAAGGCCGTTGAATCCCCAGCCGCGTTTTTCACGCGGCTCCAGAATTTCGCGCGTATTCCGGTCATCCTCCGCGACGATAAAGCCGCCGGCGTTCTGCACAATTTCGGCCACCTCCGCCAGCAAATGGACCGGGGAAGGATCGTGAACCATATGCGTCGCATCCATGCGAAAACCGTCAATCCGAAATTCGTTCAGCCAGTAACGCATGTTCTGGCGCAGGAAGGAACGAACCGGCTCGGAGTTGCGGCCGTCCAAGTTGAAATTCTGGCCCCACGGGTTGTCCTTCCCCTCATGGAAAAAGAAATCGGAGTACTGATGACTGAAATTCCCCTCCGGCCCGAGGTGATTATAGACGACATCTAAAATAACCGCGAGGCCGCGCAAATGACACGCATCGATCAGGGCGCGAAACTCATCCGGTGTGCCATAGGCGTGGGCGGGGGCGAAAAGCATCACGCCGTCGTAACCCCAATTACGCTCACCGGCCCAATCGGCGACGGGCATGATTTCCAGCGCAGTGATGCCGAGCGAGACCAGATAATCCAGCTTCTCGATCGCCGCGAGATAAGTTCCCGCCTTGGTGAAAGTGCCGATATGGCATTCGTAAATCACTTGGCCCGCGTAGGCCGGGCGCGTCCAGTCCTTCGCACGCCACTGGTAGGCGGCGGCATCCACGATTTGTGAGGGACCAAAAACGCCCTGCGGCTGAAAGTGCGACACGAGATCGGGAATAGGCGCCGCCCCGTCGATGGAAATCAGGTAGAGATCGCCCGCCGCGCCGCGCGCATCGAGGCCGAAGAAATAGCCCGAATCCTTCGCGGCCTCCAGCGGCACGCGATATTTCTCGCCGCCCGCTTTTTCCACCTGCACCACCACCGAGCGGTGTCCATAGGCCCACACGCGGTAAGTCACGCCGTCATCGTGCAGGCACGGGCCAACATCGGTGAGAACCGTCTGCTCGGGGCTGAGGAATTTCTCGTCAGTGATATTGGGATTCATGATTCAGGGGCGAGATGCGCGCGATGCTCGGCCGGACCAAGCTTAGGCGAAAGATTACGGGCGGTGTTGATTAATCCGATATGGGAAAACGCCTGCGGGAAATTGCCGACCAAGCGCTTCTCCGCCGTGTCGTATTCCTCCGCGAGGAGGCCGAGGCCGGTGCGAATGGAGAGCAGCCGCTCGAACATATCGCGGGCTTCCTTTTCGCGGCCCATCAGGTGGAGACAATCCACCAGCCAGAATGAACACGGCAGAAACGAGCCTTCACCTGGCGGCAAGCCATCGACCCCGGATGAGGCGTCCGGGTCGTACCTCTGCACATAACCGTCCACGACCAGCTCTTCCTGGATGCGCTCCACCGTGGAAATGACACGTTCATCCGTAGCCGGTAAAAAGCCGACGAGCGGCATCATTAGCAAACTCGCGTCCAATTTTTCTGAACCGTAAAACTGGGTGAAGGCTTTCTTTTCGGGATGAAAACCCTTTTCGCAAATATCGTCGTGGATCATCTGCCGCAACTTGCGCCAGCGCACGACATCACCTTCGAGGCCAAATTCCTCCAACGCCCGCACGGCGCGATCCACCGCGACCCAGGTCATCACCTTCGAGTGGGTGAAGTGCCGGCGCGGGCCGCGAATTTCCCAGATACCTTCGTCGGGCTTCATCCAGTTCGCCTCCACGAAATCGACCAAGTGCCGCTGCAAATGCCAGTGCGCCGGGTCGGAATCGATTTTCATCTCGCGTGCGAGGTGCATCGCGTCCATCACCTCGCCGTAAACATCAAGCTGCAGTTGGTCCGACGCCGCGTTGCCAATGCGCACCGGATTGGAATTCTCATAGCCCGAAAGATGCGCCAGTTGAATCTCCACCAGCCGCCTCTCGCCGCCCGCGCCGTACATGATTTGCAGTTGCGCCGGATCGCCTGCCACCGCGCGCAGCAGCCAGTTACTCCAAGCGGCCGCCTCCTCGGTGTAGCCGGCCTGCATCAGCGAGTAGAGGGTAAACGTGGCATCGCGCAGCCAGCAGAAGCGGTAGTCCCAATTGCGCACGCCTCCGAGTTTCTCCGGTAACGAGGTGGTGAGCGCCGCGACAATCCCGCCCGTCGGCGCGTAGGTCAGCGCCTTGAGCGTCATCAGCGAACGCAGCACGGCGTCCCGCCACTCTCCGCGATAGGTGCAGCGCCCGGCCCACTCGTGCCAATAATTTTGCGTTTCGACCAGTGAATGCCACGCGTGCACCGGCTCGGGTGGCGGCTCGTGCGAGGGATGCCAGGTCAACACAAACGACTTCCGCTCGCCCCGGCCAACGGAAAAGTGCGCCAGCGTTTTGAGATCCTCGCCAAACGTCGGCACCTCGGAGCGAAAGACGAGGGCATTGGGCCCGGCCACCGCCGTGAGGCCCTCGCTGGAGCGCTTCACCCAGGGAATGGTGAGGCCATAGTCGAAGCGGATGATGAGCTTTAATTCCATCTCCACCGTGCCGCGAATCCCCTCAACAATGCGCACGACGTCGCGGTATTTGCCGCGTGGCGGCATGAAATCGATCAGGCGAACAGCACCAGTCGCCGTTTCAAAAACGGTTTCCAGCACCATTGTCTCGTGCTGGTAAGACTGCTTGGCGCTTTGAATTTCTTCGCGCGGGCTGATTTGCCAACAGCCATTCGTCTCCTGGCCCAAGAGCGCGGCAAAGCAGGCGTCGGAATCAAAGCGCGGCGTGCAGAGCCAGTCGATCGAGCCGTTCCGCCCGATCAAGGCTCCGCTGTGCGTATCTCCGACAAAGCCGTAGTCCTCGAGTTTCATACTTCGACTGCGGGCGGCGGCTACCGGTCAGGCTTCTACGCCTAAGGAGTAGAAGCCTCCCGGATTGATTTAACCGTGGAACATCCAGACGAGCAGAATGATCGGGAGCGGTACGCCGAGCAGCCACATCAGGAGGAGTCCCGCTCGCCCTGACGTATTCTTCCGTTGTTCCGAACTAAAGGTAGGTGTTTTCATATGTTTTTGTAGTTGAGATTTCCGTCGAAAAGGAAGTTGCAGATTTAGTGCCAGCCGATTTAAAACGCCCAAGTTACCTCTCAAATAGGACGTTGGATACCTTTGAGCGCCGCTGCGGGGCTGGCGATAATGCGAGTCGCCTAGATTGGCATTTTGCAAAATGCGAGCCACCCTTACAGGCAGCGCTTTTCGCCAAATGCGCAAGTCCTTGTCGGGCAGCATGCGCTTGTCAAGTCAGTCGAGGTGGCACGGTCCGTGCACTTTTATCCGTCATGAACGAAACCACCCCCTTCCCTCAAACCCGCCAAGATCTCTCCAAACTTAAAGAAACCGCCGTCGATGCCGCCAAGGATATTGGTAGCACCGCCGCCGTCCACGCCGACAAGGTCAAAGGCAATCTCAAAAGCATCGCCGAAAGCGCGCAAATCGAAGCGGGCGAACATGTCGATCAAGCCAAATCGGTCCTGAACGATCTCGCCCAGGCGGCCGGTGATTATGTCACCAGCCGCCCGCTTGCCAGCATTGGCTTGGCATTCTTCGTGGGCTTTCTTTTCGCGAAGATCACCGGGAATCGCTCCCGCTAAGCCTCCCCGGGCCGCGTGTAATGGCTGCCGATTCCCATGCCCAGGAAATTTTTCGCGTCGTCGTCGTTGAAGACAACGAGGACGACCGCGAACTACTCGTGCGCCAATTGCGCAAGAGCGAGATTGAGCATCACGTCAAATTCCTGACCGATGGGCGCGACGCGCTCCGCTTCTTTGCGGAGCTCCCTCCGCCCGCGCCTTTCTGCGACCTCATCGCCATCTTTCTTGACTTGAAATTACCCGGCATGCACGGGCTCGATGTGCTACGCGGCATTCGCAAAACGCCGCGCGTCGCCCGCACGCCCGTCGTCATTATGACTTCTTCGCTCGACCCGAAAGATTTTGAGGCCTGCCAAACTTTAGGTGTCTCGGCCTACGTGCCGAAGCCGATTACCTTCGAGACTTTCTCGAAAGCCATCACGACCTTGCCGCCCATGGCCGCTTCACCGGGACGAATTCCAGCGCAGGTGTAGGGCGAAAAGGAGAAAGCACCTTCAGCCCGAAACCAGACTCCAGCGCGGACGAATGAGGTGCGTCTGGTCTAACCAAAAAGAGCGAATGGATTTCGCCAGGTCGATCATTTCACTGAGCGACGACGGTTTCACCAGGTAGGCGTTGATGTTGAGTTGATGCGCCGCCCTCACATCGCGCTCCTCACTGGAAGAGGTCAGCGCCAGCACCACCAGCGACTTGAAAGCATCATGCTGGCGAATCCATTTGAGTGCTTCCATGCCACCCAGCCGGGGCATTTTCAAATCGAGCAGCAGCAAGTCCGGCAATTCACTCTCGCCCGTTTTCTCGCGATCGATCAGGAGGGCCTGCAAATATTCGATGACCGATTGCCCGTCCCGGCAATGGTGAATCCGCTGCGAGATCCCGGCCGACTCCAACGCGCGCATGGTAAGGAAAGCATCATCGTCGTTGTCTTCCGCCAAAATAATCATACGCGCACCCATTACGACACCTTGTTTAAATCCACCCAGAATTTACTTCCTTTGCCCTCGGTCGATTCCACCCCCACCGCGGC
>CAZZWT010000022.1:0-17335 GCA_964657775.1 uncultured Candidatus Methylacidiphilales bacterium
TCTAATGGGCGCGTCCTTTTTATCGGAACCGAGGCGTCCCGGACGGGACGCTTCCGGCGCAAAAGCCGGAGGGTCTGTCCTGCGCCGGCTACCTGTCTGATTCAGTTATTTTCCCGCAACTCCCTCCCCACCAGAGGGTCTAATCCGGTATGCTGGAACCGCTGCCCGAGTCCGAGTGGAATACCGCAACCGCCGCGCACCTGATGAATCGCGCCGGGTTCGGCGGTAGCCCGCAGGACATCGAGAACCTGCGCCAACTCGGCCTGCACAAAGCCGTCGCCTGGTTCGTCGATTACGAGAAGATTCCCGATCCCACCCCGGCGCCGGAATGGGCGCAGCCCGATCCCCAGATGATCTCGCGCCAGCAGATGATCCGCGATGCGGCCGACCCCGAGACGCGCCGCATGCTCCAGAACCAGCAGAACCAGGACCGCAACTCGCACATGGCCGACCTGCGCTACTGGTGGATTCGCCGCATGGCCCTTGGGCCCCGGCCGTTCCAGGAAAAGATGACGCTTTTCTGGCACGGTCACTTCGCCACCAGCTTCGAGAAAGTGCAGGTGCCCTATTTCCTCTGGCTGCAAAATGAGGCGCTGCGCCAAAACGCCACGGGCAATTTTTCCTCCCTGCTCATCGCCGCTTCCGAGGACCCGGCGATGCTGCAGTACCTCGACGGCGCGCGCAGCCGAAAGGGTGCGCCGAACGAAAACTTCGCCCGCGAAGTCATGGAACTCTTCACCCTCGGTGAAGGCCATTACACCGAGCAGGACATCCAGCAGGCAGCCAAGGCCTACACCGGATGGGGCCTTTCCAAGGACCAGCTGCATTACGAGTACCACGCGGGAAATCATGACCCGGGACCGAAGACGGTCTTTGGCCAGACGGGCAACTTCACCGGCGAGGACGTGCTGAATTTGATCTGCGCGAAGCCGGAGTGCGCCCAATTCCTGACCAAGAAAATCTGGCGCTTCTTCGTGCAGGACCAGCCGTCGCAGGCCGTCGTCGATGCGCTCGCCGCCGGATTCCAGAAATCGAATCTCGACCTGAAGCGGCTGATGACCACGATCTTTCTCTCCCGGGAATTCTACGCACCCGATGTCGTCCGCTCGCAGATCAAGAGCCCGGTGCAATGGCTGATCGCCAGCACGCACCAGTTGCAGGCGCCGCTGCCCACGCAGGCGATGAGCCTCGTCATGCTGCGCCAGTTGGGGCAGGAGCTTTTCAATCCACCGAACGTCAAGGGCTGGGACGGCGGCATCGCCTGGATCACGACGAACAACCTGCTCGACCGGTACAACTTTGCCGCCGCGTTGGTGGAGGGCGATCGCGTTCCCCTGCCCGGCCTGGTGGGCCAGATGCGCGGGCTGCTCAACGGCATGGCGGAAGATGGGCTGATGCAGATCGCGCCCAATGACACCACCACGCTCTTCAGCCCGATGGACCGCAGCAATCCGGTCGAGTTCCTCGAGGCCTTACAGGCGCGCTTTCTCAATGCGGACCTGAATCCACTGCGCAAGGCGACGATGGCTGATTTCCTCAAGTCCCGCTCGCCGCTGGAGGAATCCGACATCCGCAAGGCGATCCGTCTCATCATGTGCACGCCGGAATACCAGCTTACTTAATCCCCACCGACCACGCTTATGAACAACCCGCTCTTCACCACCCGCCGCGACTTCCTCCGCACCACCATTCTCGGCGGCGCGCTGAGCTGGACTGTCCCCAGCTTCGTGGCGCAGACCTTCTCCGCGCTCGGCGCTCAGGCCGATGGCGCGCTGACGCAGATCGCGACGGGCAAGGACGCGCCGATCCTCGTGCTCATCCAGCTCGCCGGCGGCAACGACGGGCTGAATGCCGTCGTGCCCTACACGAACGATTTCTACCACAACGCCAGGCCCACGATCGGCATCAAGCAGAACGAAGTCCTGAAGCTAAACGACACGCTCGGTTTGAATCCGGGGTTGACCGGCTTCAAAAGTCTCTACGACGCGGGCCATCTTTCCGTCGTCAACGGCGTCGGTTACCCGAACCCGAACCGGAGCCATTTCCGCGCGACCGAAATCTGGCAGACGGCGAGCGACGAGGACAAATACCTCACCGACGGATGGCTGGGCCGCTACTTCGACAACGCGTGCAAGGGCTGCGACCCGACCGTGGCGGTGAACATCGGGCCGCGCCTGCCGCAGGCTTTTTCCTCGCACACGCCGACCGGCATCAGCCTGGAAAATCCCGACAGCTACCGCTTCATCGGCACGGGCAAGAACGACGACGAAACGCTGGCCTATCGCAGCATGTACAACCCGGACGATGCCGCGCCCACCTCCAATTCCGGCGGCAGTGTGAGCATGGTCTCCGGCACGGTAACGCTGCAGAACGGGCAGAGCGCGCTCGACTTTTTGGAGCGCACCTCGATGGATGCGCAGGTCAGCTCGGACAAGATTCGCGACATCGCGGCAAAGACGCCGAACTCATCGAGCTACCCCCGCTCCGGACTCGCGCGCGACCTGCAACTCGTCTCGCGGCTGATCGCGGGCGGCTTGCCCTCGCGCATTTTCTACGTCTCGCAGGGCGGCTACGATACCCACACCGGCCAGCGCAATGGGCAGGACGCCCGCCTGCGGGAACTCGGGGATGCGGTGAAGGCCTTCACGGACGACCTGACAAACCATGGCAATTTCGATCGCGTGATGATCATGACCTTCAGCGAATTCGGCCGCCGCGTGCACGAGAACGGCAGCCAGGGCACCGACCACGGCGCCGCCGCGCCGATGTTCCTCATTGGCTCGAAGATGAAAGCCGGCCTGCTGGGCCAGGAACCGAGCCTTGCCCCCGAGGACCTCGCCGACGGCGACATCAAGTACAACACCGACTTCCGCAGCGTCTACGCCAGCATCCTCGAATCCTGGCTGCATACCGCCTCCACACCGATCCTGGGCAAACAGTTTCCCACCATCCCGATCGTGGCTTGATCTTACCTTGCCATGAGGTAAGGTGAGGCAATGGAACTTACCAGTGTCGTAACCTCAAAAGGACAGATGACCCTTCCGGTCTCCATTCGAAAGGCATTCAAGATCGGCACCCAAAACCGTCGCGTTCGTTTTGAACTTTGCAAGGATGGATCGGCTAAAATTTATCCAGTGGCCGATGCCGTGACGTTAAGAGGCGTCTTCGCGAATCCGTCGCGTCCTTATGATCCCAACGAACGTGACAAAGCTTGGGCGGCTCATAGCAAGGAAGTGGTTCGCAAGGGTCGCGGTTGATGCCCAATTCCAGTTCAGACGTCCGCCTGCATTTCGATACGAATGCGATCTTGCGCTACTTGCGCAATGACAACATCGACCAGGCTGATGCTGTAGCCAAAAGAATCCAGCAAGCGCAGGCCGGGGGCTTGGTCATCGACATTCATTGTCTCGTATTGGTTGAAGTCATTTATGTCCTGAAATCCCATTACGCCGAACCCCGCGCCAAGATCGCTTCGGCTCTGCTCACTTTTTTAAATACTCCGGGAATTATTGTTTCGGAAAGCGATCGCTTTCGAAAAGCTTTGCTTCGCTATCGGGATACAAACATCAGCTTCATCGACGCATTCCTCGCTGCGGTCAGTGCGGAAACTACCCATCCTATTTTCTCATTCGACCGTGGTTTGGACAAATTCAGGGACATCCGGCGCATCGAGAAGTAGGTGTTGATCTTTGCTCGCGCCGGAGCACTCTCACCCCATGGGACTATTCGACACTCTCGTCAGCGGGTTGGAAGCGAGCGATGCGCAACATGCGGCCCTTTACGCCGAGGTGGGCAAGCTCGTCGATGAACAGGGCGGGGTAGCCGGCCTGCAGCAGAAATTTCAGCAGGCCGGGCTTGGCGGCGTGTTTCAAGGTTGGATCAGCAATGGACCGAACCCGTCCGTCACGCCCGCGCAAACGGCGCAGGTGGTGGGTGACGACAAGATCGCGCAGGTCGCGGCGTCAACCGGCATTCCGCAGGACCAGATTGCTTCGGCGATCTCGAAGCTGCTGCCGCTGGTGGTCGATCACCTCACGCCGAACGGCACAGTACCGGACCACAATTCCGCCCTGCTCAACCTGGCCATGGGCGCGTTGAAGTCGAAGCTGCTCGGTTGACCTGGCGGCGCGCCACCCGCCCATCAATTTCATGGCCGAGCCGATTCCTGTGGTGGTGGCGAGCGACGCCCACATGCTCTATGGCCTGCAGACGACACTGGCCAGCGCAGTCCTGGCCGAGAAATCGCGGGCGCTGAGCATCCATTTGCTGGATGGCGGCGTGACCGATTCGCAATGGCAATCGTTGGTGGAAACCGTGGCGCGCGTCGGCCCGCAAACGCGGATGACGCGGCACAAAATCGATACGTCCCTTTTTGCCAAATTTCGCACCGACAAGGAAATGCCCATCATGACCTACGCTCGCATGCTCACTCCGGCGTTTGTGCCTGATGCTTTCGTCATCTACATTGACTGCGATTTCTTAGTCACCAAACCAATGTCAGACCTGCTGCCTTATCTCGATTCGGGCAAGGCTTTCGCCGCCGCGCCGCAGCACAGCATCCACCTCAGCGACGACCTCCCGGTTGGTTTCGGCCAAGACCTGGACTTAGCCAGCCGCCCCTACGCCAACGCCGGGATCATGCTTTTCAACCTCGAGAAATGGCGCCGCGACGACATCTCGGCGCGGACCGTGGCGTTCCTGGAAAAGGAATCGCGCAACTGCCGCTGGCACGACCAGACGGCGATCAACTGGCTGTGGCGCGATGACATCGAGTTCCTTCCGATGGCGTGGAACAGCTTCGCCATCGACTATTCCGCCGGTTGGTCCAAGGGCCTACCCGGCAAAGTGAACCTGCACTACGCCAGCGGCATGAAGCCGTGGAAACGCCGACTGCCTTCGCTGGCGCATGCAATCTGGTGGCAATTCAACCGCATCTTCCCGCCCGCCACGCCGCCGCCAAATCCGCTGCGCAACCCGTACCATCTCGCGCGCTATGTCGCGAATTGGCCCGATGCGAAGAACAACGGCAACCGTGAACCGGGCAACCAGCGCAACGATTGGGATCGCTACTGGAAAAACCTGCGCGGGGCTTAAGACAGCCGAAGATCGATCTTGAAGAGATCGAGGACGATTCGTTTCAGCGGACAGACGAGCAGGACGCGCAGGTGGTCCTTCAGCAGCAGGGGCGCGAGCCGAAGCGCGCGCGACCAGGCGCGCAGGCCCTCGCCGAAATTTCCGTAGATAAGTTGAGTGTGGGCGAGCCGCAGTTCCACGCGACCGAGCAGCGTCCGGGCCTGACGGGGCGAAAGCGCCTGCTCGGCAACGAGCATCTCCAGCAGCCGCTTCTGGAACGCATGGAAGTAAGCGCAAATGCGGGCCTCTCGCCGCATGTCCGCGCCATCCGTCCGCAACATGCTTCCGGCGCGCAGGCGGTAGTGGAAGAACGTCCCTTCCAGGTACGCAAACCTCCACCCGCGCAGCAGTAGGCCGAGCCACAGCAGCCAATCGCAGGAGCTTTGGTAATCCTTGTGCGCCTCATAGCCGCCGGCATCGGCCCACGCCGCTTTGCGCAGCAGCACACAGTTGTCGATCGGGTTGGCGACGGCCATCGCGGCTCGATCCAGCGGCCCATTTTTCCACGTGTAGGTGCGTTGCCCAAACACCTCCGCATCGCCATGCACGACGGCGATCCGCGCATCGCTCGCCATCAGATCGAGGCCGCGGCGCAGCGTTTCCGGGCAGAGCAGGTTGTCCGCATCGAGCGGGACGAAAAACTCGGACCGCGTCCGCGCAATGCCCGCGTTGCGCGCCGCGCCGAGGCCGCTGTTTTTCTGGCGGATGATCGTCAAGTCGGGGCGCTGCTCCAAGGCTTCGATGACAGCGAGCGTCTCCGGCTCGGTGCTGCCATCATCGACGATGACGATCTCCAGCGGGACCGGGCTGTCCCGCAGGCTCCCCAGCGCCTCCGCCAAAAAGCGTCCGTCGTTGTAGCAGGGGATGACGATGCTGACCTGGGGATCGGGCATCGGCATAGGGTCATGCTAGCCGTCGATTCGCGTACTGAATTGGCGCAGGAACCGGACGTCGTTGTCGGTGAAGAAGCGCAGGTCGGGAATGCCATGGCGCATGATGGCGATGCGTTCGATGCCGAAGCCGAACGCGTACCCGGTGTACTTCTCGCCATCGTAGCCGACCTGGCGGAAAACCTCGGGATCGACCATACCGCAGCCGCAAATCTCGAGCCATTCCCTGCCCTTGACCTGGCTGCCGGTGCGCGAGCAATCGACCTCGAAGCTCGGCTCGGTGAACGGGAAGAAGTGCGGGCGAAAGCGGAACTTCAGGTCCTCGCCCAGCAACTCGCGGAAGAAGTACTCGAGCGTGCCTTTGAGGTCGGCCAGCGTAACGCCTTCGTCGACGACGAGGCCTTCCATTTGGAAGAAGGACATGCCGTGCGTGGCGTCAATTTCGTCGCGGCGGTAGCAGCGACCGGGCGCGATGATGCGGATGGGCGGCGGCTGCTTCAACATGGACCGGATCTGTACGGTGGACGTCTGCGTGCGCATGAGGCGTCGCCCGCCGGGGCTTTTGCCATCGAGACCGAGGCTCAGCGCAAGCCCATCTTCCTTCAAGTAAAACGTGTCCTGCTCATTGCGCGCGGGGTGATCGGGCAAGGTGTTGAGCGCGTCGAAATTGAAGACCTCGTTCTCGATGTCGGGCCCATCGGCCAGGGCGAAACCGAGCCGGCGGAAGATCTCGATGGCGCGGTCGCGCACCTGCAGCACGGGGTGCAGCGAGCCGGGGGCGTCGTAGCGGCCGGGCAGCGTGGGATCGAAATCGGCCGACTCGGCGGCGGCGGTGAGCTCGGCCTTGCGAGCATCGAACGCCGAAGTGATCAAGCCCTTGGCCTCGTTTGCGGCTTTGCCGACGACGGGCTTCTGGTCGCCGGGTACCTTGGCCATGCCCTCGAGCAGCTTCGGCCAGCTCCCGCTGCGAGAGAGATACTGGATGCGGACGACCTCGAGCGCATCGGCATCGGCGGCGGCAGCGATGGCGGCGAGGATCTGTTCTTTGAGGGAGGCGATTTCTTCGAGCATACGGAATAGGTCTGATACGACTTATAAGTCCTATAGGTCCCATGAGACCTATTCCCAAGAAAAAAGCACGGCTCCCGGCGATCGCGGGACGGGCTGGTTTTCAATATTTGCTAAATTTCCAATCTTTTTAGCAAATTTAGCAAACGCAGCAAACGGTGATATACCGCCCTTCCCGAATTTCGTGCGACGATGGCGGCATGTTAACTCAGTCCAACATCCGCAGTTGGGAGCTTGCCCTATCGGCGGCAGCGCCTAGCGTTACCAAATGCCGCCAACCGTTCCCGCCGAGTGGGCCCTTGAAGGCAACGCGCTCACCCGCACCTTCGCGCGCGCTGATTTCGTGGAAGCCCTCGCGCTTACGCTGGAGATCGGCAAGCTGGCGGAGGCCGCGAATCATCATCCCGATCTCAAGCTCCACCGCTACCGTTTCGTCCACGTCAGCCTGACCAGCCACGACGCCGGCAACACCGTCACCGAAAAGGATTCCGCGCTCGCCCAACAAATGAATGACCTGACCGACGCCACGATTCGTCTTACCACCGACGAGCTTCGCCGCCGTTTCAAATCCTAACCCTTTTTAAATCATGAACACCCTCCGCATCCTTCCTTCCATCGCCCTCCTCAGCCTGATTCTAGCCGCGCCCGTCCGCGCCGACCTCAACGCCGACCTCGCCTTCACCTCATTCCAGAATGTCGATGTCAACGCCCTCGCCGGCGGCAACGTCCTCCAGGCCCGCGGCGGCTTGATGACCTTCCCGCGCGGCATCACCACGCAGTCGCTCTATATCATCGACGCGCAGCCCGCTGATGTGGCCAAGAAGCTGGTGAACTGGAACGTCGCTGGCCATGCCGACCTCAAAGTGTGGCTGCACAAATCGGGCCTGCCCGAGAACCCGACGCCCGCCAACTTCACCGACCTGGCCAACTTGCCGGATAACTCCTCCATGAAGTACCAGATCGACGCCACGGCCAAGTACGAGCCCGGCAGCGGCTCGCTCCAGGTCAGCAAGGAAGAAGGTGCGCTGATCCAGGCTACCGCCGCGCAGGAGAAGGACCCCAAGGCACTCTTCGTCAAGGCATGGAGCCAGATTCTCTCCGGGCGCATCAGCGCCTTCATGACCGGGCGCGGCGCGGCGGCCACCGATGCGGTCTCGGGCGGCGACGTCCACCCGGTCAACGATGTGAAGGCGCTCCTTCACTCCGACCTCAAAGTCTACGGCGAGTACCAGGGCCTGCTTAACACCACGCCGCTCAAAGCGCTTGCCGGCGCAGCCGCCAGCAAGACCAAGGCCGCCGATATCTATTGCGACATCTTCGACGTCCAAGGCTCCGCCGCCATGGGCACGGGCGCGATTTACCAACTGGCCAAGGGCGCGGCCATCCAGTCCGCCGACATCGAGTTCTACACCAACTACGGCGTCTACTGCACAATCGAGCTCGAGCAGATGTGGCCCATCGCGGTCAACGGCAAGAACGAGACGCTGGTCTGGCGCGAGGATCTCGTCTCCGCCCCGAACATCGCGGTGCTGCACGGCGTCGACCGCCTCGGCGCGGGCATGATCATGCTCCAGGAAACCAAGGGGGGCGTGGATGCCTTCCGCTCCGAGTTCAAATAAGAGCGATTCATTTAAGTATCTCAACCCCAAAGTTTTGTTTGTCATTTTTCGCCATTTCGCCTTTATTGTCCGCGTTCCTATGAAAACCCTTTCCTCCTCTCTACTCATCGCGGTTTGCTGTTCCCTTTCGGCGCTGGGCGCCCGGGCTGGGGACGAGATCACGGCCCCGACGGTGGAAACGACTCAACAACCGAGTTTGCCGATTTCGCAGGAGTTCTTGATCGAAGGCAGTTACGACGGCAGGTCGCAGACCAAGCAGGGCAGTGCGCCGATTGGCAGCGTGGGCAATTCCAACGCCCATTTCAATTACGTGGTTTCGCCGGAAATCAAGGACGGCTTCCTGCTACGCTTCGGCGTGGATGGGGAGCGCAATTCGTTTGAACTGCCCTCCGCCGCGCCGCTGCCGAACACGCTCCAATCGTTCAACGCCATCATCGGCGCCGACTTCGCGATTGGCGATAAGATCATCCTCCGCACTGAGGCGCACCCCGGTATCTACAGCGATTTTGTCAATATCAACTGGAACAGCTTCGACTGCCCGGTGCAGATTGGCGGCACTTATCTTTACAGCAAGGATTTTCAGATCATTTTCGGCATGCAGATCGACCTGAAGTCCGATATTCCGATCATCGGCCTGCCGGGCTTCCGCTGGCAATTCGCCGACAAGTGGGTGCTCTCGGCCATTCCGCCAAAGCCGCAGCTCCAGTATGAATTGAGCAACGACCTGACGCTCTATACCGGCCTGAACATTCTCGCCGGCACGTACCAACTCAACCAGGACTTCGGCAACAACCATGGTCACGGCATCGGCACGGCGAACAGCCAGTTCAACAACAACGTGGCCGACTTTACCGAATTGCGCGTCGGCGCCGGCTTCACCTGGAAATTCATGCCGAACCTGAGCCTCGATTGTTCCGGCGGCTACATCCCCTATCGCGAGATCTCGATTCACCCGAGCCGAATCGAATTTCTTTCGCACGAAACGTCCTTCCACAACAATGTGGGCGACGGCGCGCCGTACGCCCAGGTGGGCGTGAGCGGGTCGTTTTAGTTTTAGCTGCGGTCGGAAGGTCGATGGACGCTCAAAAAACTCGTCCTTGTCTCACGCGTTCCCTAAGTCCGATCCGTCCCATTCCTCGGAAATAGGTTATGCCTGCCATGGCTGATCCCTTTAACCTGAGTCGGTTCATCGAAGCCCAAGCCCCCATTTACCCACAGGTCTGCGCCGAACTCAGAGCTGGCCACAAGCGCAGCCACTGGATGTGGTTCATCTTTCCGCAAATCGCCGGTTTAGGTTGCAGCTCCATGGCGAAGCGTTATGCGATCTCCTCGCGACAGGAAGCCGAAGCTTACCTGCAACATCCGGTTCTCGGTCCACGCTTAATAGCGTGCACTCAACTTTTAAATGCCATCGAAGGCAAATCGGCCCGCGAAATCCTCGGCACGCCCGATGACCTGAAATTCTGCTCGTCCATGACCTTGTTCGCGAGCGCTGCGCCGGAAAATCCGGTCTTTGCCTCGGCGCTGCAAAAGTATTTCGGCGGAAAGCGTGACGAACTGACGGTGGAAGACTCTAAGAATCCGCGATTGCGGGTAAGCACTTGCCCCTCCTAATCCCGATCGGGAATATTTAGCTTATTGGGCGCTCAAAACCTAAAGATTATTCCCGATCGGGACATTCCTTTTGCGAAAAGAGTCGAAATCAGGTATTATTCCCGAACGGGAACATCCCTATGAAATATAACTCTCAAAGCCTCGGTCGTGTGGTGCGTCGCGTGCGCCAAGCGCTGGGCGTGACCCAGGGGAACCTGGCGCTTACCTCTGGGACGGGCATTCGGTTTATTGTCGATTTGGAGAAGGGGAAGCCGACCTGTCATGTGGGCAAAGCCTTGGCGGTGCTGAATACTCTCGGGGTTACGCTCACCCTGACGCCGCCCGCCGTGGCTGTGGCGACTGATCCAGCACCAAGGAAGAACTGATGGACGCCCGGACCCTTGATGTCTACCTGCATCGGGAATTCATCGGTCACCTGATGCAAGACGACGAGGAGGAACTGCGGTTTACCTACGCCCCGAGCTGGCTGGATAACCCGAACCGCGTCGCTCTATCCCACTCCCTCCCCCTGCGCACGGAAAGCTTCCCCAGCAAAGAGTGCCGTGGTTTTTTCGGCGGCATTTTGCCGGATCTCGTCAAACGCGAGACGATTGCCCGGAACCTTCACATCAGCGGCAACAACGATTTCGCAATGTTGGAACAAATCGGGGGGGAGTGTGCCGGCGCGGTGACCTTCATTCCGGCTGGCAAAGCCCTGCCTCCTGCGAAAGGCCGTTATCGCGCCGTCGAAGAACCCGAGCTAGCCCGCCTGCTGAAAATGCTGCCTCGTCGTCCTCTCTTGGCCGGCGAGGGCGGAATTCGTCTGTCGCTGGCGGGTGCTCAAGACAAAATTGCGGTTCATCTCGCGGATGGCAAAATATCCATTCCACTCGGGGAGGCCCCTAGTACCCACATTTTGAAACCAGCCATCGCGGATTTCGAGGGCACGGTTTTCAACGAGGCCCTGTGCATGAACCTCGCCCGCGCCATCGGTTTGCCGGTGGCCCGGGCGATGATCGGCAACGCCGCTGGACTCGATTATCTGCTGGTGGAACGCTACGACCGTAAGATGACGCCCCATGGGATCCAACGCCTGCACCAGGAAGATTTTTGCCAGGCCTTGGGTATTGCTCCAAATCGTAAATACCAGCAGGAGGGCGGCCCGTCACTGGAGCATTGTTTTAACCTCATTCGCGAGGTATCCAGCGCGCCGGTTCTCGATCTGCAAGACCTGCTTGATGCCGTCATCTTCAACTTCTTGGCCGGCAACCATGACGCGCACGGAAAAAACTTTTCTCTTCTTTATGAGTTGGGAAAAGAAACGCGTCTAGCGCCCCTTTACGACCTGCTCTGTACGGCCTACTATCCCGCTGTTTTGCGTAACATGGCGATGAGGATTGGCGGAGAATATGCATCCGACAAGATCGGTCCTGAGCATTTTGGGAAGATGGCCCAGGAAGCCGGTCTCACTCGCCCGTTGGTTTTGGGTCGCGTGGTGGAGCTGGGCCATAACATTATCGCCGGGCTTCCTGAAGTCACCCAAGATGATACGATCTCCCGCGATGTTGCGCGGCTCATTCGCGGTCGGTGCGAGCAGACCCTTTCCCGTTTTAAAAAGTGAGATTTCTCGCCCGGGCAAATCTTGGAATTGCAGCGAGAGCCCGTTGAATAGGCCGGGGGATTTTCCGTGGCAGCCTGCTGGTTGAGTCCAATCGCGAGGGATACCAACGGCCAAATGAAAACGTTGGAGGAACCTTCGGCGCACTGCTGCCAGGGACAGCGGCGCCACCTCGGAAGCCTGAATTCAAAACGAATGAGGCGGCGGACGGAAAACCCAAGAACCGCCCACCGCCCCAAATTGTTTTGTGAGAAATTTGCTGGGTCGTTTTAGCGCTGCAAGACGGCCAGGTAATGATCCACCATCTTGCGGCTGTTGGCGTCGTTGCGCTTCACGTAGCAGTTGCGCAAGTTGATCAGCAACCGGTGCATGGTCTGCACCGGGGTGCAGGCGCGGGTCAACAGTGGGCGTTGCTTGAAGGGGACTTCCGAGGCGATCATTTCCCATTCGCCGTCGGAGAGAACGCGGCCCTGGCGATACGGATCGAAGATGATGCCATCGAGCCGCGCGAGGAAGTGGCCGGGGGCGGCGATGCCTTCCACCGGGATGTTGAGGCGCATGCCGACGAGCAGGTAAATCAACGTCAGTGTGATCGGCAGGCCGGAGCGAAATTCCATGGCCCACGGGAGGTAGCCGTTGCGGGGGTGATAATAATCGTCGCCGCAACCGCCGAGGCCCTGTTCCTTGCCGAGGTAGCGCGCGAGGCATTCAACCTTCTCCCGCGAAGTCGCGGTGGGGGTGATCAACTTGGCGGCGCCTTCGGCCCACTGGTCCAATTGACGCGCATAGGGTCCACCCTCGAACCCGGGGTGCACCGTGCGCGTGAAATCCCAGCAAAGTGTTTCGACCTGGCTCCAGGTCTTGAGCTTGGCCAAACCGCGGGAGACATCGCCGAGCGTGCGGGACGCTTCGATTTCCTGGATGACTTCCCGCAGGCTTTCCTTGGCCGGGCCGTGGGCGTGACGCAGCAGCTCGCTGTATTCGGCGAGGCAGGCGTCACCCCCTTGGACGAGCTGGCCTTTGACCAGCCCGACCGTGGCGGCATCCCCATCTTGAAGAAGTGAAACGAGTGCTTGTTGCTGGGATGCCGTCATAGTTTGGAACTTATCTCTTCAACGCTATAGGGGTTGAAATTACCTCGCCATGGTCGGCACAGGGCGCATTGATCGGTACGTCAACGGGCGCGTCATTCTTGGCCGTCAGCCCGCTCTTGATGAGCCAGGCTTCCAATTCTTCGCCGCTGATGTCTGCCAACATTTTTCCGTCCACCTCAACGCACGGAGACAGCTCCTGGCCGCTCTTCTGGATCATCTCCAACCGTTGACGCGGGTCATTCCAGATGTCCCGGTCCTCGAAGGAGTAGTTGTATTTCCGTAGAACGGCACGAACGCCCTGACTCCAGCCGCAGTGCGGCTTCAAATAAGCAATGATCTTAGGGTTTTGCATGCGCTCAGATTACAGCGGACTTGGGTCCGCCGCAACTAAGCGATAGATTGCAAATACGGTGCCAGCTTTTTCAGATTGTCGATATCCTCGTGCATGTCCTCGCTTTTCGGTGTCTCCAGGACCATCGGCGTACGGGCCCAGCGGGGGTCCTGCACCAGCCAGTGAAAACAGTCGATTCCTATCTCTCCATTACCGAGGTGTTCGTGCCGATCCACCCTCTTGCCGAGAGGGACCTTTGAGTCATTTAAGTGCAATCCTAAAACGCGCTGCACGCCGAACAATTTTTCGACTTGGTCGAAGGTGGCGTCGTAGCCGGCGCGGGTCCGAATATTGTAACCGGCTGCGTACAAGTGTGCGGTATCCAGACATATTCCGAAACGCTTTTCATTTTTGACATTTTCTATAAGAATGGCTAATTGTTCGAGCTGATATCCTAATGCATGGCCTTGGCCAGCGGTAATTTCGAGCGCCATTTTACACTTGTAACCTTTTGTTGCTTCAACAATTTTATCGAGACCTTCACAAATCCGCTTGAGGCCGGCCTGCTCGCCTGCGCCGCCATGGCTTCCCGGATGCATCACCAGGAAAGGCAAATTCAGGGCCTCGGCGCGCTCGAGTTCTTGGATCATGGCTTTGATGGATGTCGCGAACATTTGGGGGTCCTGGCTGGCGAGATTCACGAGATAGGAATTGTGCGCAAAGATGTAAAGGCCCGCCGCTTTTTGCGCGGCGCGGAAGGCCGAAGCCTCGGCATCGCTCAGCGGGGGCGCGAACCACTGCTTGTTGTTTTTGACGAAGATTTGCGCGGCGGTGAAGCCGCAGGCTTTTGCCCGTATGATGGCTTGCGCCACGCCGCCCGCGGTCGACGTGTGGGACCCGAGGAGCACGCCCTTGGGGATGACGAGGGGCGCGACTGCTCGCACCGGAGCCGGTTTCAGCTTGGGCGAAGCTTTGGGCTTAGCTTTCGCCGGGCCGGCGGAGGCGCTGGAAGATTTTTTTAAGGTCATAAGCTGATTTGCGTAACGGATGGGCGAGGCGAGGAGTCTCTATTTGCGTGCCCATCTGAAGCGGCGGGACAAGATATGTCAAGGTGGACCCATTGGTTCCGCGCCAAACCGGGGTGGTAAAAGATGACTCGGTGCTTAAGTTTCGGCTCGGCGCGTCGAAGTCAAATAAAGAGCTAGTTCATATGAATATAATTCTATAGGTACGCGATAGTTATATTTTCAAATTAAAAATGACATTTCTATTTGCCTTCAACTGTATTGGCGCAATATTTACTGCTACGCGCGTTGCGGCACGAGGGTATGCCAAGGGTTTTCTGTTGGATCGACCACGGCATTTATGAAGCAGGCATTGAATATTTTACACATAGAGGATTCGAAAGAAGACTCTGAGTTGATTAATGAGTTGCTGCTGCGCAACGGCTTTGCCTGCCAGATCACGCGGGTGCAGACTCGGTCGCAGGTTTTTGATGCGCTGGAGAAGAATGCCTACGATTTGATTCTGGCGGACTGCAAGCTGCCGGATTTTAGCGGCCAGCGCGCGCTGGAAATCGCCCACGCGTTGAAACCGGAGACACCCTTCGTCTTCGTCTCGGGCACGATCGGTGAAGAGACGGCGATCGAATCGCTGCGTAATGGCGCGACCGATTATGTGCTGAAGGATCGTCTTTCGCGCCTCGTCCCGGCCGTGCGCCGCGCGCTGGCGGAAGCGGAAGAGCGGACCATGTGCCGCCAATTGCAGCAGCGCCTGCGCGAGGCGGGCCGGCTGGAAGCGATTAGTACGCTATCAAACGGTATCGCGCATGACTTTAATAATATCCTGACGATCATCCTCGGCCACGCGTCCCTGTTGACAATGGAGCACGAAAATCCGCAGCGCGTTCTGGAAATCAGCGGCACCATTTCGGAAGCGGCCCTGCGCGGTTCGGAGATTGTACAGCAACTCCTCGCCTTCGCGCGCAAGAGCGATGGTCACGCCGCGCCGGAAGATATCAACCGCTACATCCAGACCCATTTCGACGGCCTGAAGGAGCGTGTGCCGGTCGACATCGAATTGGCATTCGAGCCGGGCCAGGATCTGCCCAGCGTGCTCGTTGATTCGAGCCAGCTCGACCGCATGCTCCTCAATCTCATCACGAACTCGATCGACGCGATGCCCGAGGGCGGGCGCATCACCATCTCCACGCGGCCGGTCTCCGCACCGGAATTACCCGATCTCCTGCCCGAATTGGCGAGCGAGAACTACGTTTGCCTCACCGTCACCGACACGGGCAAGGGCATCGATTCGTCCACACGCGAGCATGTCTTCGAGCCCTTCTTCACCACCAAGGAACGCGGGCGTGGGACGGGCCTTGGCCTGCCCGTGGTCTACGGCCTGATGCAGGCGCACCACGGCTACGTGGACGTGAAGTCGGAAATCGGCAAGGGCACGGCGATCTCGCTTTTCTTCCCGGTGCCGAAGCAAAGCACGATCAACCCGCCGCCGGTGGCGCATCAATCCGATCCCGCCCTGAGCGGTTCCGAAACCGTGCTCGTCGTCGAGGACGAGGAGGATGTGAGCTATTTTCTCCAGACAATTCTGCTGAGCCACGGCTATAAGGTGCACGTCGCCGGCGATGCCGAGCAGGCGCTCGAGATCTTCAAGAAGAACCGCAACGACATTCACTTGATCTTTACCGATATCGGTCTGCCGAAAATCGATGGCATTTCACTGTGCGAGAAGCTCCGCACGTTGAAGCCGAACCTGCCCATCATCGTGGCCAGCGGTTATCCCACGAAAGAGTTCAAGCAACGCCTGAACGACCTGAAGCCGCAGGCTTTTCTCCCGAAGCCCTACAACACGCACGACATCCTTCAGACCATCCGCAAGGCGTTGAATGGCTCGATGGTGCTGCATCTGGCGTCGTAGCGCGCGAACGCAGAAGGTAGCCGACGGCCTCCGGGCGACGGGCTCGGAAGGTTTATCCGTTTCAGTCGCGGTTGCACAAGTCACCGAATCCTGTGCTTGGAGGTCGCGGCGTCCTCTTGCCGGGACGCAAAATCAATTCGTGACGCGTTCTCACGAACCTCTATAAACTTGGCGGAAAACAATCGCGACCCGGCACGCCGCTCGCTACAACCCCGAACTTATGCATCCGCTCGATCCTCTCTTCAAAAAAAACCGCGAGTGGGCCGAATCCATCCGCAAGCGCGATCCGGAATTCTTCCCCACGCTCTCCCGCCAACAGGCGCCCGAGTACCTATGGATTGGATGCTCCGACAGCCGCGTGCCTGCGAATGAAATCTGCGGCCTCCTTCCCGGCGAAATCTTCGTCCATCGCAACGTGGCCAACATCGTCGTCCACAGCGACCTGAACTGCCTGTCCGTCATGCAGTACGCCGTCGATGTGCTGCGCGTTAAACACATCATTATCGTTGGTCACTATGGCTGCGGGGGCGTGAAGGCCACGCTGGAATCTCAGAAATTCGGTCTCATCGACAACTGGTTGCGCCATGTGCAGGACGTGAAGATCAAGTACGCACACCATCTCTCTTGCCAGAAGGACGAAACCACGCGGCTCAACCGGCTTTGCGAATTGAACGTCATCAGCCAAGTTATCAACGCCTGTCAGACGACGATCGTCCAGACGGCTTGGGAACGCGGCCAGCAACTCGCCGTCCACGGCTGGTGCTACGGCCTCACCGACGGCTTGGTCCGCCATCTCGGCATCAGCCTCTCCAATGCGGACGAACTCGCCGCTGCCGTCAAAACCCCGTGGGAGGATTCGACGGCCAAGTTGATGAATCCCTGATCCGCGACGGCTCAATATCATGCGCGCGGCACTCGTTTCCCTCGCCATCGTGCTCGTGATCGTGGCGGTCATGATCTACGAGCACAACCCGGACGGGTGCCAGCAATTGTGGGCTGATCTCGCCGCGAGCCGGAGCAGCGGCTTCGACAAAGTGAAGGCCGACCTAGCGTCG
>CAZZWT010000023.1:0-6261 GCA_964657775.1 uncultured Candidatus Methylacidiphilales bacterium
ACGCTGGCGCACTCTCTTGGGGATGATAGATCGGAGCACTTGGATGGAACGTCGGCGCGCTGGCTTGGGGATGATAGATCGGCGTTGCGGCGTTGGAATGGTAGACACTCGCGGGCCGATTCGCTTCACCCGGCGCGAAAGCCGATTCGTGGCTAACCGCAGGCGCGGTGTGCGATGTGAACGTTTGGGGCGCTTCCGCCTGACGCATGGCATGTTGCGCTGAGGGCTCGCCGGTGAAGCGTGATTCGCCGGTATAGGCAGAATCACGGCGCACGGCGGACTGAGTCGCAGGACCAAGATCGTGGCGCTGGCCCGAAACTCCGGCGATGCTCGCTCCTGTTGCGGGCACAACCGCCTCCCGAGTCGGCGCCTGTACCGATTCGCCGGTGAAGCGGGAGTCGCCCGTCAAGGCTCGCGGTGTCTGCGCCGTGGCGTTGGCGTTATTGAAACGCTGCGTTTGCGCCGCATTGTTCGCCGTGCGCGTATCGGTGCGGAACGAAGTCAGCGGCTGCGTCATCGCGTGGGAGAAGTGCGTATTCGCGTTTGCGATGTGCGCACTGGAATTCTCGTGCGTCTGCGCCACCCGCGCGGCGTTGATTTCCTGCGGCGTTGCCCCGGCCGGCGCGACGTGGGGATTTACGGCGAGTGGACGATTGATATCGGTCCCGCGATTAACCCCGGCACGTCCCACATTCTGCGCGACCACATCCGGGCGCGAGCTGCGCACGGTCGTGCGATCCACCCGAGGCGCGAAAACGCCGAGCGTATGGCCACGCAGGCCCGCTTCGTTGCGACCAGAAACCTGGGTCAACTGCGCCGTCTCGATCCGGTTATGCGCGCGCTCATTCAGCCGCGCGACATTGGGACCTTCCTCGCGCACGTGCCCAAATCGGCCCGCGCCATCGCGGCGGAAATTCAGGTTCGTCACGTTCCGCGTGTGGCCGATCAGCGCGAAGTTATCGCGGCGATCGCGGAAGTGCCGCCATGCATCGCGGTCGCCAATGTAGGCCACCGGGCAAAAGTTGTAGCAGGCCGGGCCGATGCCGTAGGCCGTGTCGCAATCGTTGCCGATGTGGAAACCAAAGCCAAGGCCGAAACCGCCGAAGTCATTGTCGCCATAATAATCGATGCCCACGTCGGAGTCGGGCGGCAGCGGTGCCCATCCGACCTCGTCATCGCTGACGGAATCGTCCGCGACGTCGGTGCCCTCCCGCCAACTCACCCACGCCGGGGCCCACGTGTAACCCGGCACCCAGACCCAACCTACGCCGTCGAGGTTGGCCCAGCGGCCATAGTGATCGGTCGCCCAGCCGAAGGAGTCGTCGGAGACCCACGTCATGCCTGCGTCGGTATTGACCCAGTGGCCGTAAGTGTAGGGCCGCCAGTTCGCGTCATTTTCCGTCGGCTGAAAGACGTAGCCGTATTTGTCGGAGTTGATCCACGTGCCTTGATTGGCCAGTTGATCGTAGAAGGTTTGAAACGAGACCGCGCTGTCGCCTTGGGCGGGAGCCTCCGCAGGCGCCGGTGCGGAATCATCCTGCGCGTGCGCCTGCCCGGCGAAAGGCGCGAGGGCGAAGGCGGTCGCAAGACCGAAAGTTGTCAGTAGAGTTTTCATGGTTCATTGAGAAGGTGGATCAATTAGTTCTTACCTATTCTGACGCCGCGACTGACCTGCAGTTTCGATAAACCGCAAAAATCTTGATTGCTGCGCGGCAAAGGGTGTCGCGTGGCATTGGTTAACTCGCGAGGTGACGAACCTCCTAGGCAGCGCGGCGGCATGCGCTTACACTTGCGCGATGTCTCCCTCCCGCACCGTCGATAAACCTGCCGCGCTTCTCGCCTATCTTTTTGAGGCGTGGCCGGAGGCGAAGAAGAAACTGGTGCGCACGTGGCTGAAGATGGGCTCCGTCGCGGTGAATGGCAAAGTAACGACCAAGTTCGATCACGCGCTGAAGCCGGGCGACATCGTCCTCATCCGCGCGAAGGGCCTGGCCGGGCCGGAGACAAAGCTGACCGGCGGCATCCGCATCCGGCATGAAGACGAGGACATCATCCTCATCGATAAACCGGCGGGACTGCTCAGCATCGCCAGCGCGTCCGAAGAAGAGAAGACCGCCTACGCGTACCTGACGAATCATGTGCGACGCGGCAACGTGCGCGGGCGCGAGCGGGTGTGGATTGTGCACCGGCTCGATCGCGAGACTTCGGGCCTGATGATTTTCGCCAAGAACGAGACGGCCAAAATCGCGCTGCAAACTGGCTGGGATTCCGCGGTGAAGAAATATTTCGCGGTGGTGGAGGGCGCACCGCCCAGCGAGTCGGGAACTTTCGAGTCGTGGCTCGATGAATCGAACCCACTTAAGGTCTACGCTGGCGCGAGCGGTCCCGACGCGCGGCACGCGACCACGCACTACCGCATCGCGAAGAAAGGCAAGTCGACCACGCTGGTTGAGCTCACGCTCGAGACCGGGCGGCGTCACCAAATTCGCGTACAGCTCGCGGAGGCCGGGTGCCCCATTGTCGGCGATAAGAAATATGGCGCGGAGACGAATCCCGTGAAGCGCATTGCCTTGCACGCGACTGCACTTCGGTTCATCCATCCGGGCACGAAAAAGGAGATGAGCTTCCAGTCGCCTTTACCAGGTGATTTAGGTGTATTAACTTAAAATGGTTTAACCTATTGACAATCAGGAACAAAGTCGTGATGGTGTGCGCGCTATGCCGCGCTTTCCGAAACGCTTTTGTAACAAATTTGTGTCCTCTCGTGTCCCAAAGCTTTCTAAAGCTATTTCGGCAATCGCATTCTTGGCGGCTCTGCAGCACGCCAGCGGCCAAGTGCAAATTCCGCTGACGGGGCCGGCCAATGATGCTTGGAATACCGGGTTTGGAGCAGATGGATCCTTGCTCGGCAACAACCAGATCGATCCGCACTATACCTTCACAACTCCGGGTAATCACGCGAGCCAGACAACCTATCAAGTCTTCCTTCCCGCCAGTATCCAAAACGGGACGCCGGTGCCCGGGCCTTTGCCCAATGGCTGGATCGCGAATGGGGCGGATGGTACTAACTCCCAGTGGATCACGATTTCGAACCAGATGACGACCAATCCTGCACTGGGACTGCAAGCTGGTACCGCTCACGGGGCGGTCACCACCTATACCTACACGTTGGCCCTGACCAATATCCCGATCGGCGCGCAGGTTCATTTGAACGGCAGGATCGCGGCTGACGACAACGCTACGATCGCCGCCAACGGCAGCGGGCCGTTTTTCTCAAATTTTAACACGGGCACTCAACAGGGAAACGACAACACGTTTCAGACGCTTAATTCCGTGGTTTTCACGGCGGGCTCCACCAATACCGTCACGATCCTCGTCAGCAACAACGGCGGCTTTTCGACCGGGTTGAATCTCGATCTCGGTGGCTCCTACTACACGGCGTTGGCGACTACCACCGGTATTATTCTCACGCCTGGGCCGGGTTTGACGACGAACCAGACAAACGTCCTTAACAATATCAACGTCATCAATTCCATTGGCTCGTCGAACAGTTGTTACGTGAATCTAACGACCTCGCTCCTCGGCGCCACGACCGTGACTCAACTCGGCGCGGACCTCGACCAGCTCTCACCGGAGAAACTCGGCGTGCTTTCCTCCATCGCGTTTAACGACGCCTCCTTTCGCACGCAGAACTTGGACGATTACACGGCGCATCGCCGCAACTCGCTGGGCGAACTCCAGGTCAGCCCTGGCAACATCGATTTCTCCGGCCTCTCCGTGACCGACCCGACGATGGACCCCGCGCTGAACCAGGTACGCAGCCACCTGCTGGCGTGGAGCCCGCGCCCGGCGCCCGGCCTGCTCAGCGATTCCAGCACGCCGCTCACCGGCCTGATCTCCAGCCCGGTCGCCAGCGACAACCCGATTAAAGACTGGAACTTCTTCGTCAGCGGCGATGTGATCCTTGGCCAGAATTTCTCGCAGCCCGAGCAGGATCATTCCAATTACAACACAAGCGCGTTCCAGATCGGCACCGATTACCAGATCGGCAAGCATTTTCTCGCCGGCGTGCTCTTCGATTACAGCCACACCGACACGACGCTGGACGAACAGGGCAGCTCCGCCACGGTGGATAGTTACTCGCCGGGACTCTTCGCCAGCTTCGCGCAGGACGGCTGGTTCGCCAACGCGCTGGCCACTTACTCGCGCAACGCCTACACGGAGCAGCGCCACGTGGAGTTCGGTACCTATGACGAAACCGCCAGCGGTGCGCCTGCGGGGGACCAGATCACGGCGAACCTCGACGGCGGCTACGAATTTCACTCCAAGGACAAAAAGTGGACCTACGGCCCGACGGCGGGCGTGCAGTACACGCACCTCGGGATTGATTCCTTCAACGAAAACGGCGGCTGCTCGTCCGATCTCGGCGTGCAGAGCCAGAGCGATGATTCGCTGCGCTCGCGCTTTGGCGGCCGCATCAGCTACGCGATGTTCGATCACGATAACCACGTCATTTTCACGCCTTATCTCGACGCGAGCTGGCAGCACGAGTGGTGCGCCGGCAGCCGGGTCATCACCTCGTCGTTCCAGGAAGTGAGCCCGGTCACCTTCAGCGTTTCCACGCCGAACGTGAGCCGCGACTCGGCGCTAATTTCCACCGGATTCGACGCCGACATCACACACAATTTGACTCTTTTCACCGGCTATGCGGTGCAGTGCGGCTCGAACGCTTACTTCGGCCAGTCGGTGACGGCGGGCATGAAGATCGCGTTTTAGGCAATTGGTGGGGTGGCCCGGGCAACAAGTAGCCCGGGCCACCCAATTTACGGGGGACCGCCCCAATAATTCCTCTTTTCTCGGCCCGCAGGCTTGGCACAATGGCGGGCTATGAGTGCTCATCTTCCTTTGGCCGGCAAGACCGGTATTATTTTTGGCGTGGCCAACAAGCGCAGTATTGCGTGGGCCATCGCGCAGGCCTGGCACAACGCGGGCGCGAAGTTGATTTTCAATTACCAGGGCGAGCGGCTGAAAGACAACGTCGAGGAACTGGCCGGGACATTCGGCGCGGAGACGCAGATTCTACCGTGCGACGTTGGTTCGGATGAGCAACTCGACACGTTTTTCGCCGAAGTGAAGAAGAAGACGGACCGCGTGGACCTGCTGCTGCACAGCGTCGCCTACGCCCCGCGCGAGACGATTTCGGAGAGCTTCTCCTTCGCCCAGACGAGCCGCGAGGCCTTCCGCACGGCGCACGACATCAGCGCCTACTCGCTCATCGCGATGGCGCGCGGCGCGCTGCCGATGATGGAGACGCATGGCGGTAGCATCGTGGCCATGTCGTACCTCGGCGCGGCCCGCGTGGTGCCCGGCTACAACATCATGGGCGTGGCGAAGGCTTCGCTGGAGGCGACGGTGCGGTATTTGGCGAACGATCTCGGCTCGAAGAAAATTCGCGTGAATGCGATCAGCGCCGGCCCGATGAATACGCTGGCCGCGCGCGGGATCGGCGGGTTCTCGAAGATGCTCGATCATTACGACGCGCGTGCGCCGCTGCATCGCAATGTGGAGCTGGAAGAGCTCGGCGCGACCGGGCTGTTCCTCGCCACGGACGGCGCGGCGGCGATCACCGGCCAGACCATGTATGTCGATTCCGGCTATTCCGTGATGGCGATGTGACCTGCGGTCGGCATTAGTTGGGCGATCCGTTGAAGCGCCTCGGTTTGCTATCGCGATTCTTTATGGCCGAATCACTGATCCTTTGGGACATCGACGGGACGCTGGTCAACATGGACCGCGCTGGAGAGCGCGCGATTTTGCTCGCGATCAAAGAGCTGTACGCGCGCGATCTCGGCGCGGAATTGCCCATCGATTTGCGGGGCCGCACCGATTCCTCCATCGCGCGCGATTTGCTCATGCACCTCGGCGTGACGGTCACGCCCGAGGAGCAAAAGCGGCTCATGCTGGGTTATCTGGCCCGGCTGCCCGCGGCGATGCCCGCCGGCAAAGCGCGCATCCTGCTCGGCGTTCGCGAGGCGCTGGAGGCGATCCACGCGCATTCGGAAATCCACCAGGCGCTGCTTACCGGCAACCTCGAGGCCGGCGCGAAGCTGAAGCTCGGGTTTCTCGATCTCTGGAAGTATTTCGAGTTCGGTGCCTACGCCGATGACAGTCACATCCGCGATGAGCTCGGGCCGTTTGCGCTCGCCCGCGCGAAGGAGAAACTCGGCATCACCTTCCCGCCCGAGCGCGTTTGGATCATCG
>CAZZWT010000023.1:6271-16758 GCA_964657775.1 uncultured Candidatus Methylacidiphilales bacterium
AGGTCTGCAAGCCGACGAAGTGCTGATGCTTGGCGACACGCCGCACGACATCGCCTGCGGCAAGGCCATCGGCGCGAAAACCATCGCCGTCGCCACGGGTACTTTCAGTGTGGCGGAACTTGCCGCGCTGAATCCCACGCATACGTTTGCCGATTTAACGGACACACAGGCGTTGGTCGATTTGATCCTGAATTCCTAAAATCGAGCTAGGGGCTGATCAGGTCAAATTTGCGAATACGGTAAAATCGTCAGGATTCGAGGTAAGCAAACGCCTGACGCCGCGAGTAAAGAGAATAGCCGCCAAGTGAGTATCGATGATTCGTTTTCGTCCCAGATTGAACTGACGCATCCATTGTAGGGATTGGTCTACACTGGCCAGGTTTGCCTCGACGGAATCAACAAAAGGATTGGAGCGGAATTCTTCGATCCAATCCAAAGCTTCGATCATGGTAAGCGGAGGGGTAAATCGGCGTGGGTCGGTACTAACATGCAAAAACTCGTTTATGGCCACAGAGGTTAGTATCAAACGATGACCTGCCGCAGTCTCATCTCGAACTGCGGTCAGAGTGGCCGCGTTCTTGAGATGATCCGAGAGGGCGAACTGAACCAGAATGTTGCTGTCCAGTCCGATCATTTTTGTCCGAACATTTCGTCAGCAATTTCGGCGTGTGAGAAATTGGGCGTCAGAACCTTGTGTCCTCTAAAGCTGCGAACCTGAAAAGTCGATGGTAAATTGGGGCGAGGTGGCTCAGCAGCCACTATCTTCGCCACTGGCTTCTGGTCCTGAGTCAGTACGATCTCATTTCCTGCCTGTACTTGCTTCAGCAGCTCGGCGAGTTGCCCAGCCTGAACTTCTGCAGTCATGGTCATGGCTTTAATCTACATATTTCCGAGTAAGAGGCGAGAGGCGATTAGGAGTAAACCCGCCCCCAATGCACATCCAGCCGCTTGGTCACGTAGGCGCGAACGGCGCGGAGAACGCATTTCGTCTCCAAGGCTTGGCCGCGTTTGATGATGCTGCTGAGCGGTTCGTTGCTGCGGACAATCAGCGCTTCCTGCGCAATGATCGGACCTTCGTCGAGGTTCGGCGTGACGAAGTGGGAGGTGACGCCGACAATCTTGACGCCCCGCTCGTAGGCTTGGCGATAAGCGTTCGCGCCAGGGAACGCGGGCAAGAGTGAGGGGTGGATGTTGATGATCTTGTTCTTCCAGCGCCAGACGAAATTGGGCGACAGGATTTTCATGAAACGCGCGAGCACGATGAAATCGATCTCGTGTTTCTCGAGCAGCTTCAGCACTTCCTCCTCCGCCACCGCGCGATTGCCGAAGGGCACGTGATAAAACGGCAGCTTGTGCTTCTTCGCGATCGCGCCGAGCTCCGGCCGGCTACCGATGACCACGACCGGCTGCGCGCCCAGCGCCTTGGCCGATTTCGCCAGCAGGCCCTCGAGCACATGCGGCTCCTTCGTCACCAGGATGGCGAGCCGTTGCGGGCCGGTCGGGGCGAAGTGGATTTTGGCGTCCATCTGCAACTCGCGCCCAGTCTCGCGCACGTGATGCAGAATCGCGGCGCGGTCGAAGCGTGCGGGTGTCCACGAGGCCTGCAGCGTCATGCTGAAATTGCCGCGCGTGACCTGTTCCTCCATCGCCTCGATATTGGCGCCGAGTTGAAAGAGGAGTTGCGTGATCCGGGCGATGACGCCGGCCTTGTCCTGTCCGATAAACGTGATGGTCGCAAGTTGCTTGCCCATAAAACGGGGTTAGAGAAATTCGAGGTAAATTTTTTCGAGCAGGCTCGATTGATGTTTAAGATCAAAATGGTGAACCATCCGCGCCCGGGCTGCGAGGCCCATTTGCTCGCGAAGGTGGGTATCGCCGAGAAGGGAGAGGATGCTGTCGGCCAGGGCGGCGGGATCGCGTTCGGCGGTGAGAAGGCCGGTCACGCCATTCTCGACCGCCTCGGGTATGCCGCCATGCAAAGTCCCGACAACGGGAATTCCGACCGCTTGCGCTTCGAGATTCACGATGCCCAATCCTTCCGAATCACCGTTCGTCGCGCGGACGCTGGGGAGGCAGAGCATGAGGGCGGACAACATCAGTTTTTGAATGACGTCGGAAGTTTGCACGCCGCAAAATTCCACGTTCAGATTTTCCTGCTGGCAGTAAGCCTTGAGTTCGTCTTTCAAGGGGCCGTCTCCGACGATCTTCAGTTTGACGTCCGGGAACTTCGGTTTGACGATTTTCATCGCCTGCAGCAGATCGGCGCATCCTTTTTTCTCCGTCAGGCGGGCGACAAAAAGGAGAACGGGTTCCTTCGGCACGGAGGGATCGGGTTGGAATTTTTCGGTATCGACGCCGATGTAATGCAGGCGAATTTTTTCCGGCGGATAACTGGTGCGCACCATTTGATCGCGGATGAATTCGGAGATGGCAATGAACCCTGCGGCCTGCTTGAACAGGGTTTTTCGTCTGCCCTGAAAAAGCTTCTTGAGGGAGGTTCGCTCGACGGTGACATCGTATCCGTGGCACGTGACCACGAGGGGCAGCTTGAAAGCGCGGCTTAAATCGAGGGCTTGAATTCCGCCTTCTTCAAAATGGGCGTGGATCAATTTGGGCTGAAGTTTTTCGATGTCATTTCGGAAGGATGGGTCAATGCGTCCGAAGAGCGACTGGAGACCCGGCAGCTTGGCGAGCGAGGAGGGGGGCGGCGCGATTAGCGTCCGGTCCTCGGGCAGCGCGACACCCTTGATGCGCCTCAGCCCGACATAAAACGGGGTGAAGCTGCGGAACTGCTCGGCCTGCGCGGGGATGAAGGTCTCGGAGTAGGACAAGAGGTCGGTGCGAAAGATCAGCACGTTGTCCCGCAATGAAGTGGGTATGGTTTCGCTAGGCATTTTTCAGGGACCGTTTGGTGGACGCGATGATCAGGACCAGCATCAGCACTTCGCTTAGCAGGTTGACGGTGCTAGCGCCGAAAGCGCCGAAGCGCGGGATGAAAATAAGGTTGGAAGTCACGCTGAACACGGCCACGTAAACCATGATGTAAAACAAGGCCCGGTCCTTCTTTTGGGCTGCCATGCCCCAGGAGAGAATGCCGCTGAGCAGAGCCATCAACTTGGCTGCCAAAAGAATCGCAAAGGGATAAGCGCCCCGCTGGAACCCCGGGCCATAAATATGAGAATAGATGAAAGGAGCCAAGGCAAAAGCGGCCACGGATAACACGGCGGACATCAGCGCGAGATACAACAGGACCTTCTTTTGCTGCTGCCACAAATAGCGGGGGCCTTGCTGGTTCCATTCGATCATCCGGGAATAGAGCAGCATGGGAATGTAGCCCGTGAAGGCGCCCACGCCGCTGACCAGCACAATCGATGTTCGGTAGATGCCAAGTTCCTTCAGCGAATAGAGCCAGCCGATCAAAGGCACTTCCAGCGTGGTGAAGGTGTAGACGGCGAAGCCGATCAGGATCAGCCATCGTCCTTCTTTCAACATGGGGACGATCTCGACCAATTTGGCCCAATGAAAGAGGCGAATCTTTCGCTTATTCAGCGCCGTCGACCACGCGAGGATAAACGCCACAGTCAAGCCAGTGCACTGCACGACCAAATCCGCGCCGGCCGACATGCCGGGGCGAAAGAAAAGGAAGTAAAGGCAGGTCGAGATGATCGCCTGGACCATCATGGCCTGGGTGATCGCCGGGACTTTCTCTTCGCTTTGCAAGAGCCAGTCCGCCGCGTTGGCGGTGAGGAAAAAGTAAGGAAAAGCCGCGAGCAAACCGAGGTGCCAGTTGGATGAAAAATCACCGAAGAGGAGCAGCGGAATGGCAATGAGGATGAAGGCGAAAGTGACGGTGAGCTTATAAGTCGAAATAACGGAAACCAGGTCCGCTTTCTCCTCTTCCGTTTTGTATCCGCGGTAAAGGCGAACCCAATGGGCGGCTTGGTTAAGATTAATCAGCAGAACCAGGGGAGTGATGGTCCCGATGATCATGCCCGAGATGCCGAGGTTGTCCGGCCCCATGCAGCGGCTCGACCAAACGGAGCCAAGAAAACCGATCCCCAGCGAGATGGCCCGCAACGCATTGATCTTGAGGCTTTGATTAACGAGCCGATTGGACCAGAGTTTGGCGGCGAGAGCTTCAAAGCTCTTGGGCAGGGGCAGTTTCAAAGTCGTCACGCTCGATCGGGCGAAATCACGCTCGACATGATGATGTCCTTCAGCTTGCCCGCGTAAACATCCCAGTTGAGCCGATTTTCAAAATCGGCTCGGGCGCGAAGGGCCATCTCGCGGTAGTTGTCGCGATTCCCAATCAGGTTCGCGACGCGTTCAACAATGCTTTCCTCGGGGAACTCGTGGGAAAGTAAAAAGCCCGTTTCTCCGTTTTTAATGATTTCGGAAATTCCTCCTGTCGCGCGGGAAATACAGGGAGTGCCAAAGGCAAAGGCCTCGCAAAAAACGCAGCCGTAACATTCCGCTAGAGAAGGCGTGATAAAGAAGCTGGCGGTCTTGAAAAGATTCCGTAGTTGGGCGGCTTGTTCCGGAATATTTTTCTTAAGAAATCCATGCGCAACTAAAAACGGAAGACCACCGAACTCAGGAGGAACCGGGCAGCCGACGATATGCAGCTTCGCTTGGATGCCGCGCGCGACCAGGGCCCGGACGATGGACACCGTCGCGTCTCCCCCTTTTCGTTTCCACTCCACGCCGACAAAGAGAAAATGAATCTCCGGAGAAGTGAGTCGATCCTCGATGGCCGTAAGGACTTCGGCGCGGTTGGGCGGATTGAGCAGATTTGCACCCAAGGGCATGACGATCACCTTCGACTCGGGCAGGCCGTAGTCCCTACAGGCGCTTTGCCGGGCCCACTCGGATGCCGGGAAAGTCGCCGTTGCCCGTTGATACCCGAGTCTTTGCGCCTTTTCACCGGTTTTGAGCGAGCGCTTGTTCAGCACTTCAAATTGCGAATATCCGTTCAGCACCTGGCGAAAAGTGGAATCGTGAATAATGTAGGCGGGCAACCCCGGCGGCAAGTAGGCAATCGGTTCGCAGCTGATCGACAAAATGGCGTCCGGCTTTTCGCGTCGGATAGTTTCCTGAATGCGGCGCGCAAACTCCCTCAGGATGCTCGGCTCCGATCGGACGCGAAAGCCGCGATAATCCAAGCGGCGGCAGATGCCCTCAATGATCCGAAAGAAACCTGCGACCTTTCCCCGAAGGGAGCCCACAAAACAGAGATCGAAGTTCTTCGCCAGCGACCGGGTGAGGTGATAAGGAGTTCCGGACCACGCCCAAATTTCGTCAGGCGGCTCGATTCCCGTCACCAAAAGTTTGGGGCGCTTCATTTTTTTGGAATCCACACTTAAACGGCCAGGCCGCGGGCGACGGAAGGCGGCGGGGTGGGAGATACCGGACGCGTGTTGGGATAAATCCGCCAGATGACCGGCATAGGCGCGAAGGCGACGATCAGGGCTTTGGTCCAACTCACCAGGCGCTGCCAGAAGCTGCCGTTCTTCTCGGTGCAAATGGCGTAGAGCATATTTCCCAGCAACCGAAAGGTGGCCGGGTAGTCCAACTTTTCTTCCAAGCGCAGCACGACCAGGCGGGTGAAGTTGGGAGAGGAATAATATTTCGGATTATATATGCTCGGGATGTTTTTTTCTTGGCTGAATTTTTCGACCAAGGCTACGCAACGGTCGTAGCGTTGCAGCATGCCGGTCAAATCCGACAGGGTGGATAACCGCCGCTTCTTCAAAAAGCCGTTCGCGCCATGCATGCGATATTTGGCACCCACCCGGTCCACCGCCTGAATCTCCCCGTGCAACGGGGCCAGCGTATAGAGATAGGAATCAGCGGCCCGCCGGAAAGGCTCCTCGGGCATGGGCAGGACGGCTTGCAGATAGTGCCGGGCGTAAATATTGCCCGAGGAAGCCGGGGTATCGTAGTGCGCGCGGGAGAGGACCCTGCTCTTGAGATTGCCCGAGGGCAGCGCCACATCGCCGGGTGGGTCTTGGCCAATGACGGCACCCGTGCGATCGATGATATCCATCCGATAATGAATTTTGGTCGCTTTGCCATCCCATTGCCGAACGATCTCTTCGACAATATCCGGTACGAGATAATCATCCGCGTCGAGGAATAGCACCAGTTCTCCCCGGCTCGTAGCAAAGCCAACATTCATGCAGGAGCCCTGTCCGCCGTTCTCCTTCAAAATGGTGCTGATCCGATCTCCAAACCCAGCCAGTACCTCGCGGGAATTATCGAGCGATCCGTCATCAACCACGATCACTTCCAAGGGTGAATAGCTTTGGTTGAGTGCGCTGATGATCGCCTCGCCGACGAACTGGGCGTAATTATAGTTATTGATGACGATGCTGACGAGTGGGCGGTGTTCCTCGGGCATTTGCATAATCTTGCCCCGGAAACCGAGGCGTGGGCAACCATAAAGCACCTTTCGTGCTTGAAGTGCAATGACTTCCAACGCCATTAAGGCGGCTAGAATTATTAATTCAGATAGCATTCCGAGTGGTGACGCCTTGCCGATCCTCTCTCCGCGTAAGTCGATTCAAGACCGCGCGTTATACAAATTTGCAAAGCCTTTTTACCAGCCAAATTACGTTGACAGTTGGAGCGTGGTGGTAAAGAATGGGTCGTTGTGGCAAAAACGGACGAATAGTGGTTGAAATTATGAGTGATTTGCGTGGATCCTATACGGACACCTTTGAGCATGCCTTCGATGCCAAGGGACGCATCACCGTGCCGTCGGAGTGGCGTGTCGACTCCTATGAATCGCGCCTCTTCGTTTTGCCCTCGTCCGAGCCGTGCGTGCGGGTCTATCCGGCGTCGTGGATGAGCGAGCTGCAAGCGGGGCTTAAGGGGAAGATCGACAGCGACCCGGCGCGGCATCAGGTGCAGGCCCTGGCCTCGATCGCGCAAAGCGCCACGTGGGACCAGCAGGGCCGCATCATGGTCAAGGACGCGTTGCGCAAGGGTGCCGGCCTTGGCAAGGAAGCGGTGCTCGTCGGCAAGCTCGGTCATTTTGAAATTTGGGACAAAGCGGCGTGGGAAAAGAAACAGCCCAAGAAGCTGACGGTCGAGGAGGCGCTTCGCGCAATGGGCTTATGAGTGTCCTGAACGACTTTTGGAGGGACCGCCCGGCGGATGCCGGAACGGTTCGCGAAAGAACGAGGATGTAGCGATGCCCTATTCCTCGTTGACCCCAAATGGCATCGGCGACGGCTCGTCCGTCGTCCCACCCAGAAGGCAAAACGAAGAATATGGAAATCAAAATCAAAGGTCTTGTGCGCCGGCAAATGGTTTACGGATTCGTGGCAGACAAAGATTCCGAAGGAGAGGTTGTGGGCTCCTCGGTGGTCAAGCTCGCCCGGCGCAATGCCTTTGAATTAGTGGGGCTCAAGAGACCAGCTTTCGTTCCAGCGTGGCAGTGGAAGTCCGTTTGATGTGCAGCGATGGCGGGCACAAGGGAGGCGGGGAGGCGGGACATATCCCTGTCCTCCTCGCTGAGGTGCTCGCGGCGGGAAACGTGAAGCCGGGGCAGCGATGGATTGACGGAACGTTTGGCCTCGGCGGTCACTCGCGCGCGTTGTTGGAAAAGGGGGCGGTGGTCCTCGGGTTGGATCAGGACAGTGCAGCCGCTGCGGCGGCGAAGGTGCTCGCGACCCACTGGCCGGAAAATTTTACATGGAAGAAAAGGAATTTCAGAGACTTGAAAATGTGCTGCATCGAGCAGGGCTGGGACAAGGTCGACGGGGGCATCCTCCTCGATCTCGGTGTCTCGTCGCCGCAGTTGGATACGGCGGAGCGCGGCTTCAGCTTTCGGGCGGAAGGGCCCCTCGACATGCGCATGGATCAGTCCGCGGGGCCGACAGCGGCCGACTTGGTGAATGAACTTCCCGAAGGCGAATTGACGAAACTTTTTTATGAACACGGTGGCGAACGCGAAGCAAGGCGGGTTGTCCGTGCCCTCGAGGCACGCCGACGCCGCGCGCCCTTCCGCACCACAACCGATCTGGCAACGGTGGTGGCCGAAGCGCTTCCGCACCGACGAGCTACAGGAATACATCCAGCAACGAAGGTCTTCCAAGCCCTACGAATCGCCGTCAACCGGGAAGAGGAGGTCCTCCTAGCGGCCTTGCCGCAGGCGGTCGAAATCATGCAACCCGGCGCCGTGCTCGAGGTCATCAGTTTCCACTCCGGTGAAGACCGGGTGGTGAAGCATTTTTTGCGGGAACGCGGATCCGAGTGGATCGATACGCCGCGTCATCCCAACACCGTGCCCAACCCCCAGTGCCACCTGCGTAACGTGAAGCGCTATTTGCCGACCGAAGAAGAAATCGAGCGAAACCCGCGCGCCCGCAGCGCCCGCCTGCGCGTCGCCACCCGGAACGAGGAGATCATCCCATGAGCCGCAATCGCATGAAGAACAGCCAGTCCCTGCACTGGATGGGCGTGTTGAAATGGATCATCATGTTCGCCCTCGTGGCGGGTCTGGGCCTTTGCTACATGATTTGCAAGAACCAGAATCTGCACCTGGCGGAAGAGTCGCACCTGCAGCAGAAGAAGCTCGCTGAGATCGAGGAGCGTAACAACGAATTGCAGGCGGGCCTCTCGAGCATGCGCTCGCCGAAGCTGCTGGAGCGCCGCCTCCTCGCCATGCGCTCAACGCTCGTGCAGTGGGGCGATCCGCAGGCGAGTTGGGTCCGTCTCGACCAGAACACCCGCGCGCGCTTGGCTCAAATCGGAACAACCCCGCGTGCGACGCTTAATTTCGATCGTTCGGTGGGTGCGGCTACTCCGGCTCCGACCGTCCAAATCAGTCACTAATGCCATGCAACACCGCACGCGCGCCATCTGGATTTTGGTCATGCTCGCCTGCGGGTTCACGGTCATCTCGTTTAACCTGATCCAGATTCAGCTTGTCCAGCACCAGATGTACTGGCGCATGGCGGTGGAGAACCACACGCACAAGGAAATCATCCCCGCGCCCCGAGGTTCCTTTTTCGATGCCGATGGCAACATCCTGGCGCAAACGCAGCGCGTGTATGATGTGCGCCTCGATGGCCTGCTGATGGCCGCGAATCATCCGGAGATCAACCTGCCGAAGATCGCGGAGAAGTTGCAGATTCCGTTGGCGACGATCGTCAGCGGTTTCAGCGCGAAGGACCGCAACCAGCTTCTGGCCCACGACCAGGACGACGGCACGGTGGCGAAGCTGCGCGACCTGAAGCTCGACAGCCTGATCTTCAACGAGCACGACCGTCGCGTTTATCCCAACAACGAGCTGGCGGCGCACGTCCTTGGCTTCACCGGTGCGGACGGCCACGGTCTTGTCGGCATGGAGAAGGAGATGGACAATTTGCTCAGCGGCACGCCGGGCGAACGCCAGGTGGAGCGTGACGCGAAGAAGCACGAGATCGCGGTTTATCAGGACCACGAAGTCCCTGCCATCCCGGGCGACAATGTAACTTTGACCATCAAAATGGCGATTCAGCATGTGGTGGAAGATCAACTCGACCAGATCGCGCAGACTTACACGCCGAATGCCGCCTACATCATCGTGATGGACCCGCAGACGGGCGATGTCCTCGCCATGGGTTCGCGACCGAATTACGACCCGAATGATCGCTCGACGTATAAGCCGGAGAATATCCGCAACCGCTGCATCACGGACGCGGTTGAGCCGGGCTCGGTCTTCAAGATCATCACGCTGGCCGGCGCGATCAATGACGGTTCCATCAATCTCGATACGCAAATTTTTTGCGAGAACGGCCACTTCTATTATGGCGGCCGCGAGCTGCATGACGACGAGGAAGCGGGCTTCGGCTGGCTGCCGGTGAAGGAAGTGATGGCGCAATCGAGCAACATCGGGTTCGCGAAAATTGCGCTGACTTACCTGCACGAGGAGGGCCTCTATAAATACGCGACCTTGTTCGGCATCGGCCAGCGCACCGGCGTGATGGGTGACCAGGGCGAATCAGCGGGCTTGCTGCGTCCGGTGAGCAAATGGAGCGGGGTTTCCATCACGCATATCCCGATGGGGCAGGAAGTGCTCGCGTCGCCGATTCAACTGGTGACCGCGATGAGCGTGATCGCCAACGGCGGCAAGCTGATGGTGCCGCACCTGGCCCGGCAAGTGACCGATGACAATGGCAAAGTACTGAAGACCGTGCAGCCGCAAGTCGTGCGCCAGGTCATTAGCGCGGACGCGGCGAACCAAGTCGCGAAGGCCCTGGAGCAGGTAACGATCACCGGCACGGCGAAGAGTATCAAGATCACCGACTCGACTGGCGCGGGCTATTCCTATGCGGGCAAAACCGGCACGGCGCAAAAGTTCATGGACGGCGCTTACTCGCACGATCACCACGTTGCTTCCTTCATCGGCTTCATGCCGGCGCAGGATCCCGCGTTTGTCTGTCTCGTCATGGTCGATGACCCGCACACCAAGAATTATTACGGCGCCCAGGTCTCCG
>CAZZWT010000024.1:0-16709 GCA_964657775.1 uncultured Candidatus Methylacidiphilales bacterium
GGGATCAGCCATGCCACTTTCGCCGTCTCCAAGCTGGAGCGGTCGCTCCATTTCTACGTGGACCTGCTCGGCCTCACGCCCGTCGTCCGCTGGGACGAAGGCGCCTATCTCACCGCCGGCGGTTTCTGGATCAGCCTCATCCTCGACCCCGCCGCGGGACAAGCCACGAACAACTTCTCCTACACCCACTTCGCCTTCTTCGTGCCGCCGGAGCAATTCGCCGCCATGCGCAAGAAGCTGCTGATGAACGACGCTGAGGAATGGCAACCGAATTGCACCCCCGGCGAGTCCTTCTACTTCCTCGACCCCGACGGCCACAAGCTCGAGATCCACGCCCGCTCGCTCGACGATCGCCTCGCCGCCCTCCGCGAAAACCCGAAGCCGGGATTGCAGTGGCTGACGGAGCCGAAAGTACGCACAGAGGACTGTAGCGGCTAAAGGGACCCCACCGCGTGCGGGCTTTTTCCGTGCAAAGGATTTCCGCCTGGGTTCTAATCCCGCGTCGAATAAATTACCATGCCCCCGGCGACGCCACCCACGGACGGTCTTAAAGGAGGGAGCTTCTATCTCCTGCGCCTTCAATCCGTGCGCGCGATTGCCGCGCTGATGGTCGCATTCATCCATTCGGTCATGACCCTGCATGTCGTCACCGCCCACGATCGGCTTATCCTCCACGTCATTCAGAACATCGTCTACGACCGCGGCGCCGTTTTCATCTTTTTCATTTTGAGCGGCTTTGTCCTCGGCCTCACGCTGACCAAGGGAAAGGCGCGGGATTGGCGCGTCGGTATCGCCTTTTCCCGGCCACGTTTTTCACCTCCATCATCTATCTGCTCTACAATCGATGGTTCTATACGCGGCACAGCTTCGAGCCGCTGAGTGACCTCTTCTCCTCGGCGCCGCCCACCAGCATCTCCGCTCTGCTCGCCAACATTTTCATGCTCAGCTCGTCGCTCAACCCCGCGACCTGGTCGCTGCAAGTGGAGTGGCTTTTCAGCCTGCTTCTGCCCGTGGTCTATTATTTTGCCGATCGCTCGCTGAAGGCGCATGGCCTCATCTTCATCCTGCTACTGCTCATCGATGGATTCGTGAATTGGAAATTATTCGGCCTGACCGATTTTACCGCGCCGTGGACTTACCTCTTCGTCTGCTACGCAGGCTGGCTCTTGGCCCTCTATCGCGCGCCGTTGAAGCAAGCTTACCTGCGCCTGCCCCGTGTTGCGCTTGACGTGCTCATCGCTTTGGCTTTCGCCACCTGCCTCAGTGTCCAGCACTTCGCCGGCCGGTTTCCGCCTTTCGTCCTTGCGGCCACGTTCCTGCTCGGACTCATCGCCTTCGATATCACGCCGTCGCTCTTCAAGCCGCTCGATCAAAAAGGCCTGATCTCGCTCGGCAACTATTCCTACAGCTTTTACCTGCTGCATCCGCTCGTGCTCCACATCGTCAGCGGGCTGCTGCTCGTCCATTTTTCACAGCACCTGCTCGCCACACACGTCTGGCTCGGCGCCACGATCCTGTTCACGACCTCGGTCTGCATCACGATTCCGGTCTCGTGGCTCGGCTATCAACTTTTCGAGCGCCCATTCATCCTCTCTCACCCGAAAGCATCCCTGCGCTACTCCGTTGCTTAGCCTTCGAGCGAACCATCCGTAATTGCGCCGAGATGCGCCTGGCTCACGTGGTCGGCGTATTTGGCGAGGACGCCGCGGTGTTTCACGGGACGGCGGAGCTTCAGCGTCTTGCGGCGCTTGGCGAGTTCGCGGGCGGAGACGTCAACGTTCAGGCGATGCGCCACGGCGTCAATGGTGATGCGGTCGCCGTTCTTCACCAGCGCGAGCGGGCCGCCGACGTGCGCCTCGGGCGAGATGTGGCCCACCACGAAGCCGCGCGTGCCGCCGGAGAAGCGGCCGTCGGTAATCAGCGCCACGTCATCGCCCAAGCCGCGGCCCATGATGGCCGAAGTGGGCGAGAGCATTTCGCGCATGCCGGGGCCGCCCTTCGGCCCCTCGTAGCGGATCACGATCACGTCGCCCTTCTTGATCTTATCGCCGAGCACCGCCTTAAGGCAGGCCTCCTCGGAATCGAAACAGCGTGCCGTGCCGACAAACTTCTCGCCCTCCTTGCCGGTGATCTTGCCGATGCCGCCGAGCGGCGCGAGGTTGCCGTAGAAGACCACGAGGTGGCTTGTCGGCTTGACCGGATGATCGAAGCCGTGGATGATGTCCTGCTCCTTCGGGTAAGGCTTCACGCTCTTGAGATTTTCGGCAAGGGTCTTGCCGGTCACGGTCAGGCACTCGCCGTGGAGCAGGCCCTGGTCGAGCAGCATCTTCATCAACGGTGTGAGCCCGCCGATGCCGGCGAGCGCGGCCATCACATACTTGCCGCTCGGCTTCAGGTCGGCCAGCACCGGCACGCGTTTGCCGATGCGGGTAAAATCCTCCAGTGCCAGCTTCACGCCGGCGGAGTGCGCGATGGCGAGTAGGTGCAGCACCGCGTTGGTCGAGCCGCCGAGGGCAATGACTACCGTGATCGCGTTCTCGAACGCCTTCTTTGTCATGATATCAAGCGGGCGGATGCCGAGATCGAGCAGGCGATGGACCGCGGCACCGGCGTTGAATGCGTCCTCTTTCTTCGCGGTGGAAATGGCGGTCTGTGCGGAGCTGTTGGGCAGGCTCATGCCCAGTGCCTCAATCGCGCAGGCCATGGTGTTAGCCGTGTACATGCCGCCGCACGAACCGGCGCCTGGAATTGCGCACTGCTCGAGCGTGGCGAGATCGTGGTCGCTCATTTTGCCGGCGGCGTGCGCTCCCACCGCTTCGAAAACCGAGACGATATCCACCTCGCGCTTGTTGAAGCAGCCGGGCAAAATCGTTCCGCCATAGACGAATACGGCGGGCCGGTTCAGGCGAGCGATAGCGATGAGGCAGCCCGGCATGTTCTTGTCGCAACCGCCGATGGCCACTATTCCGTCGAACATTTCGCAGCCCATCACGGTCTCGATGGAATCGGCAATGACCTCGCGCGACACGAGCGAGTATTTCATCCCCTGCGTGCCCATGGAGATGCCGTCCGAGATGGTGATGGTATTAAAAATGAGCGGCTTGCTGCCCGCCTTGGCCACGCCTTCCGCGGAAGCGATGGCGAGCTTGTCGATGTGGATGTTGCACGGCGTTACCTGGCTCCAGGTGGACGCCACGCCGATTTGCGACTTCTTAAAATCGCCGCGCTCGAACCCGACTGCATGCAACATGGCGCGGCTCTGCGCACGCGAAGCCTCGTCGACCAATCCCGCCGACCAGTGGCGATGAAGTGACTTGGTGGACTTGGCGGAGGTTTTCTTGGACGATTTCATGAGCCGCCCAGCTTACGAAATTCCGCCGCGCATTAAAGCCAAAACGTTATTCGATTACGACGAGCGTGCCTTCCGCAATGTTTACGAGCGCGGCTACGACTTTGGGCATGAGGGGAAGCGTGTCGGCCAGTCGATTACTGGATGCGCGCAAAACGATGACGGCTACGGACTGAACGGGCAGATTCTGCTGGTAGACCATGTTGCTGTCCATGGTCAGCAAAACCTGAAAGCCATGCTCCGCCGCTTTGCGCAGCAACATGCCATTTTTAACACCCGCCCAGCCGAGCAGTGGAACGGACTCCACCTCATGCCCGGTAAGCGCACGCTTCAGCCGCCAGTTGAGATTCTCATCCAGGAGAATACGCATCTAGGCCTGCGCGGAAGCGTGTGCCCTGGATTCTTCCAGCAACGCAATCACCTGCTCCCGCTTTACACTGGGAAAGCCATCGAGAAAATCCTCGATAGAATCGCCTGCCTCGAGATGATCGAAGAGGCTCTTCACGGGCACCCGCGTTCCAACAAACACGGGCTCGCCACCGAGGATTTCCGGGTCTTGCATGACCACTTTGCTCATCGGCTAAGCGTAGCAACGGAGCAGGTCTTCTACAAGCTCCGTTGGTCCTCAACGCGCCGTCAGCATCACCGATCCGCCGCGCTGCACCGTCATCGGCCCGATCGATTGAATGATGATCACCTGCAGGCGCACATTCGTCCCGGTCTGAATTTGCAGCAACTCCTTGGGTAGACTTTTCGCATCGGTGATCTGGCGATTGCCGATCATCACGATGATCATGTTTTCCTTCAGGCCGGAATCGGACGCGGGGCTGTCGGGATCCACATGCGTGATGAGCAGGCCGCCATTGGTTTGCAGGCCGCGTTGCGCGGCATCGTCGGGCGTCAGCGGCTTAACCGTCAAACCAAGCGTTTTGTGGATCACGTCTAGCTTGCTCGCCACTGGCGAAACGGGCACGGGCTTCAAGCCCTTACCAACCGCGATCGCATCATTGGCCCAGGGGATGACGACATCTTCCGGAATGGCAAAGCCGATGTTCTCAATCGCCGTGCCGGAAAGTTTCGCCGAGTTGATGCCGACCAATCCGCCGTTGAGATCGACCAGCGGTCCCCCACTGTTGCCGGGGTTGATGGCCGCGTCGGTCTGGATCAGGTTATTATAGACATGGTCGTTGCCTGAGTCGTCCTTCACCGAGAAGCTGCGGTGCAGCGCGCTCAGGATGCCGTGGCTGACCGAGTTCTGGTACCCAGCGGGGCTGCCCAGGGCGACCACCGTTTCGCCGAGCAAATTGGGCGAAGTGTAGGTCAAATCGAAATAGGGAAACTGCACGGTCTGGTCCTCGATTTTTAGCAACGCGAGGTCTTGGTCCTCATCCGCCGTGACAATCGTGGCGCGGTACTTCGATCCCGAGGAAAGCGTGATGCTCACCTCCTTTTCCTTCTCCGCCATCGCGACGACATGCGCGTTGGTGATGACGTAGCCATCGGCCGAGATGATCAGGCCGGAGCCGATGCTCTGCGAGGTCCGATTGCGCACACCTCGGTAAAGCTGGAAATATTGGTTATAACTCGTGACGTACTCCGGCACCGTTTCCTGCGCGGTGATGTTGACCACGGCGGGCTGGACGTTGGCCACGATCTTCACGATTGGCTCCTGCGTAATATCGACGGCACCGCGCGGCGAGGAAACCTTGCCCTGCGGCGCGGTTAAGCCCGGGGCCTGCGGCACGGGTGCCTGCGATTGGGTGGGCGGAGGAGCCATCTGGGTTTGGGCCGCGCAAGGGAGCGCGGCGACGACGGCAAGAATAAAACCGGAGAGAATCAGTTTCATAAACGATAGCCTTCACTTATGGACGAACCTCGCTAGGAATCAAGTTACCACGATGAAAGCCTCTGCGCCTAGGTATTTGCCTCCGCGATCGATGCGGGAGGAGCCGCCTGCCCCACCGACCGAGATGGAGGCCCAAGCCCTCTGGTTCGAGCAGCTTTTTCAGCGCGATTTGCAGACCGATGACGGCCGCACGGTGGAGATCATCCAGCCCGGTTTTTGGAACCACGGCGGCGGGCCCGATTTTTCGCGGGCGGTGGTGAGGTTCTCTAGGAAGGGCGAGCCCGATGCGGAGATCACCATTGGCAATGTGGAGGTGCACCTCACCGCGAGCGATTGGAGTGGGCATGGTCATCACGCCGACCCGGCGTATAACGAGACGATTCTTCACGTTGTGTGGGAAGCGCCGAAGGGCAAAGCGTTCTTCCCGGCCACGGCTGATTTTCGGCGCGTGCCACAGGTCGTGCTTGGCACGCAACTCATCGCGCCATGGCCGGAGCTGCGCCCGCTCTGCACTTCGCTGCTGCAACATCCCCTGCCCGGGGCCGTGCCGGGGCGATGTTCGCCGGAACTGGCGCGGCTGCCCTCGGAGCAGATTGCCGATATTCTCCGCGCGGCAGGCATCTACCGCCTTCGCCAGAAAGCGCAGCGTTGGTATTGGCGGCAACGGATCACGAGTCCAGCGCAGGCGCTGCATGAAGCGCTGGCCGAGGCGCTCGGCTTTCATGCGAACCAGATTCCGATGCGGCTGGTTGCGCAACGGTTGCCGTGGGCAAAGCTGCGGGCATTGAAGCCAGAGGCGCGGCTGGCGCATCTCTTCGGCCTCGCGGGGTTTCTGCCCAGTGAAAACGCCGCGCGTCTGCACGAGGAACCGCGAGCGTGGCTGCGCGAGCTTTGGGAAATCTGGTGGAAAGCCCGCGGCGCGCTCGACTATGCGCTGTTGCCGAAGAGCCAGTGGAAACTCGCCGGCCTGCGTCCTCTCAACCGGCCCGAGCGGCGACTGGCCGCGCTCGCGCAGATCGTTCCGCGCATGCCGGAACTGCTCGCCGCGCTGAAGGCCCGCGATGCCGATCGCTTCGCCGCCACCCTGCTGGGCATGCGCGATCCGTTTTGGGAAAAACATGCCACGCTGACGGGCACGCCGCTGGCCTCGCCTTGCCGCCTGCTCGGCGAGGAGCGCGTGCACGACATCCTGATCAACGTTTTCTGGCCCATGGTTTCGCTGGAGGATCCCGCAGCCGCCGATGCCGGCCTGCGGGAAGTGACCGCCGCGCCTAGCGGTGCCGCGCGCGTGGCTTCGCAACGGCTGCTCATTTCCGCTCTCACGCCCAAACAGTCGCGCGAGTCGCTGGTGCAGCAGGGTCTGCTGCAAATCTTCCGCGATTACTGCATGACCGATTGCTCGCGCTGCGCGGATTGTAGTTTTCCGGAGTTGGTGAAGAAGTGGCAGACTTAAGGTAAGGACGGCAGTCCCCTGCCGTCCTTCGAATCATGAGCGACGGACGCGAGCGGAGTCGCGTCCCTACCAAACAATCTATTGTTGCATCCGTCGATTGAACGCGACGGCATCCTCATATCGCACACCCGTGCCGCCAAAAATATCTAGCGCGGAACCGATGGTGAGATCGACGCGGCCTTCGCTGAGGCGCGTGGTTTCCTCAAGGTCCGCAAGCGTCTTCGCGCCGCCGGCGTAGGTCGTGGGAATGGGGGAGTGCTTGCCCAGCTTCGTGACCAAATCCCTATCGATGCCCGAACAGAGGCCCTCGACATCGACGGCATGCACGAGAAATTCCGCGCAGCTTTCGGAGAACTTTAGAAGCGTGTCAGGCGAAACAGTCATCTCCGTGAATTTCTGCCAACGATCGGTGACCACGTAATACTCATCGCCCCGCTTGCGGCAACTGAGGTCGATCACGAGGCGCGACTTGCCGATGGCTTTCACCAACTCCGCCAGCCTCGCTTCGTTCAATTTTCCATCTTGAAAAATCCAGCTCGTGACGATGACATGCGACGCGCCCGCCTCGAGCCACGACGCCGCATTCGCCGCGTTGATTCCGCCGCCTATTTGCAGCCCGCCCGGATACGCTGCCAGGGCCGCGCGCGCCTGTTCGTCGTTGTTCGGCCCGAGCATGATGACGTGCCCGCCGGTCAGGTTGTCGCGCTTGTAGAGTTCGGCGAAGGAGGCAGCCGACTGATCGGAAACAAAGTTGGTGCGCGCGCCGGAGTCGCTCAGCGTGCCGCCGACGATCTGCTTCACCTTGCCTTCATGCAGGTCGATGCAGGGCCGAAACATATTACTTCGCGACGGACGCGACCGTCGCCTCGCTCAGCGCCACAAAATTCTTGAGCATCTGCAGCCCCGCTTTTTGGCTCTTCTCCGGGTGGAATTGGGTGGCGAGCAGGTTGCCGCGCGCGACTGCGGAGGCGAAGGTGTCGCCATAGGTCGTCTCGAGCGCGATGACGGAGGCGTCCGCCGGCACCGCATAATAGCTGTGCACAAAGTAGACGAAATCACCGTCGGAAATGCCCGCGAGAAGCGGCGCGCCCGGCTGCTTCACCGCGACGGTGTTCCAGCCGATCTGCGGAATTTTGAGGCGATGCTTCTCGGAGAATTTGCGTACCTGCCCGGCGAAAATGCCGAGACCTTTTTCGCCAGGAGCTTCCTCGCTCGATTCAAACAGCATTTGGTACCCGACGCAGATACCGAAGAAGGCCCGCTCGGACCGCGCCCACTCCGCCGTGGCGTCCCACATGCCCGACTCGGCCAGGCTGCGTACGCAATCGCCGAACGCGCCGACGCCCGGGAGCACCAGCGCATCGCACTTGGCGATTTCCTCCGGCGTGTGGACAAAATGCGCGTCACCGCCGACGTGCTGAAGCGCTTTCTGCACGCTGCGGAGATTGCCAATGTCGTAATCAACGATGCCGATCATAGTGTTAAACTAGCTCCTGATGAGGTTTCACGCAACGGCGCAACGTTCGCAACGAAAAGGCAGTAACGTTGCGGTCGTTGCGTCGTTGCGTGAAACTAAATCATCCCCTTGGTGCTCGGAATCCCCTTCACGCGCGGGTCGCGGCGGACGGCTTGCTCCAGCGCGCGGGCGAGGCCCTTGAAGACGGCCTCGATGAGGTGATGCGTATCGTCGGAGTAAAGGACCTCAACGTGCAACGTAAGCCCAGCCTGCTGAGCGAACGCACGCAGGAATTCAATCGTAAGCTGCGCCGGGAAATCGCCCGCGCGGAGGCGGTTCAGGTTGATCGCCTTCGGCGCGCGCCAGACAAGCAACGGACGCCCGCTGAAATCAAGCGCCACACGCACCAGCGTCTCATCCATTGGCAAATGGAAATTGCCGTACCGTACCATGCCGCTCTTGTCGCCGAGCGCCTTCGATATGACCTGCCCGAGCACGATGCCGGTGTCCTCCACCGTGTGGTGGAAATCGACCTCGATGTCGCCCTTCACCCTCACATCGAGATCGAACAGCGCGTGCTTGGCGAAGAGGGTCAGCATGTGATCGAAGAACGGCACGCCCGTCTTGATCGTGGACTTGCCGCTACCATCGACATTGAGCTTGATGGTGATATCGGTCTCAGCCGTTTTGCGCGCGATCTGCGCGTGGCGAATCTTGCTCATTTCTTTTCCTCGTCAAAACGGATGCTGACGGAGCGCGCGTGGGCGTCGAGTTGCTCGACCGCGCACATCGTTTCGATGTGTTTGCGGACGCGGTGCAGCGCGCGTTGCGGATATTCCACCACGCTGGTGCGGCGGAAAAACTGGTCGATGGTCAGGCCGGAAAAAGCTTTCGCCGCGCCGCCGGTGGGCAACACGTGGCTCGGGCCGGAAATGAAATCGCCCGCCGCGACCGGGGAAAAATTGCCGATGAAAATCGCACCTGCGTTGCGGATATGCGCAGCCCACTGGCGCGCGTCTTTGATGACCAAGCTCAGGTGCTCGGGCGCGAAATCCTCGACGATGCCGATGGCTTCACCCACGTCCTCGACCAATACCAGAGTTGCGCCTTTTTCCAGCGCCTCGGCCAGATATTTACCGCGAGAGAGCTTGGGCAACTGTGCGGACAATTCGGATTCCACGGCAGCGAGTAGCTTCGGGCAGCACGTGACGAAAAGCACCTGGCTGCCGGCGCCGTGCTCGGCCTGCGCGAGCAGATCGGCGGCGATGCAATCGGCACGCGCGCTTTCATCGGCGACCACGGCGATCTCGCTCGGCCCGGGAAGCTGATCGATCGCGACCGCACCGACCACCTGCCGCTTGGCCTCGACCACGAACGCGTTGCCAGGTCCGAAAATCTTTTGCACCCGCGCGATGCTGGGCGTGCCGTAGGCCATGGCCGCGATCGCCTGCGCGCCACCGACCTGAAAAATCTCCGTCGCGCCGGCCATGCGCAGCGCGTAGATCAGCGACTCGTTCACCGGAGGCGGCGTGGTTACCACGATTTCCCGCACGCCCGCTTCCTTGGCCAGCGGCACGGTCATCAGCGCGGTGGAAACGAGCGGCGCAGTACCGCCGGGCACGTAGATGCCAACGCGCTCGAGCGGATCAAATTTTTCCCCAATCGTGGCGCCCTCACGATTCTGGCGCGACCAATTGCGCGGCTTCCGAAGTTTGGAAAAACCGCGCACATTTTTGATCACGTAATCGATCGCCGCAATTACTTCTGCGGAAGGCTTCGGCGTGCGCGCGGGCAGCAAGAGCGCGTTGCGGGCGATATCGACGCCGTCCCATTTCTTCGCGTACTTCACCAGCGCGTCGTCGCCATCGCGTCGCACCGTGGCGATGACCTCCGCCACCGCTGCCGAGCGGGCCGCCGCCGGCTCTGCATGGCGGTTGAGCGCCGCAATGTGCTTGGAAAATTGCGGCTGGTTGAAGCGCAGGACGCGCCAGGGTTTCGGGGTCGTGGAAGGCATGAGTTTTCTTACTCCCATTCAATCGTCGCTGGCGGTTTGGAGGAAATATCATACACCACACGGTTGATACCCTTCACCTCATTGGTGATGCGCGAGGCGATGCGGCCGAGCAGTTCGTGCGGCAGGCGCACCCAGTCGGCGGTCATGCCATCGTGGCTTTCCACGCAGCGCAGGACGCAGGTGTAGTCGTAGGTCCGCTCGTCACCCTGCACGCCGACGCTGCGCACGGGCAGGAGCACGGCGAAGGCCTGCCACACTTTTTCGTACCACTTTTCCGCCTTCATTTCCTCGATCACGATGGCGTCGGCCTCGCGCAGGATGTGGAGCTTGGCCGCATCGATCGGGCCGATGTTGCGCACCGCCAGGCCGGGGCCGGGGAACGGGTGACGCCACACGATTTCCTTTGGCAGGCCAAGGGTCTCGCCCACCACGCGCACCTCGTCCTTGAAGAGCATACGCAGCGGCTCCACGAGCTGGAACTTCATGTTCTTGGGCAGACCGCCGACGTTGTGGTGGCTCTTGATCATTGACGCGGGGTTATCGCCGATCGCGACGCTCTCGATGATGTCGGGATAAAGGGTGCCCTGCGCGAGGAACTTCGCCGCGCCGACTTTCTTCGTCGCGCGCTGGAATTCCTCGATGAAAATACGGCCGATAATCTTGCGCTTCTTCTCGGGATCAGACACGCCCTTGAGCGCCTTCAAGAATCGCGAGCCCGCGTGCACGGTGTGCAGGTTCAGCTTGAGGTGACGGCCGAAGACGTCCTCCACCTTCTCGCGCTCACCTTTGCGGAGCAGGCCGTTGTCGACGAAGATGCACTGGAGCTGATCGCCGATCGCCTGGTGCAGCAACGCGGCCGCAACCGCGGAATCGACGCCGCCGCTGAGACCGAGCAGCACCTTCTCCTTGCCGACCTGCGCGCGGACCTGCTCGCAGGTGGCCTCGATGAAGCTCTTCATCGTCCAGTTCGGTTCCGCCTTGCAGATGCCGAGGACGAAGTTGGAGAGGATCTCCGCACCTTGCGGCGTGTGGGCGACTTCGGGGTGAAATTGCAGACCGTAGAGTTTGCGCTTCGTGTCCTCGATCGCGGCGAAGGGCGAGTTGTCGGACGTGGCGATGGCGTGGAAACCCTTGGGCAATTTCTTGAGGCTATCGCCGTGGCTGTTCCAGATTTCGAGCTTTTTGCCGAGGCCCTTGAAAAGCGGCGAGGCCTTCTTGACGGTGAGATGGCCGCGGCCATATTCGCGCCGCGCGCTGGGTGCGACTTCGCCGCCGAGCCACTTGCCGAAAAGCTGCATGCCGTAGCAAACGCCGAGGATGGGAATGCCCGCGTCGAAGATGCGCTTGTCACACTGCGGCGCGCCCTTGGCGTAGACGCTGGCCGGCCCGCCCGAAAGGATGATGCCAGAAGGGCGCAGGCTTTTCAGCACGCTGGCAGGCGTGTCGAAGCGGACGATTTCCGAATAAACGTTAAGTTGCCGCACGCGACGCGCGATGACCTGCGTGTATTGGGAGCCGAAATCGAGGATGAGAATCTTGCTGGTCATGGCCGTGGGGGAATTTTGACGGAATTAACGGAATGGACGGAATTGGGGAAAGGAAAGATTTAGACGGGATTAATCAGATTAACAGAATTTTTGGGAAAATTTTATGCGTCCCAAGTACAATCCGGAGGGTCGGCCTCCGGCCCGACCCTGACTGATCCCTCGTTCCCAAGTGAAACTCACAGCCATCCCCTAGCGGGAGAAAGATGATCGATGCTCAGAGGTGAGGCGCCGCAGTTTAGGCGAAAATGAGTTCAAGGAATCGTTAGTCTGCAACGCCAACGGCGTTGCTATATTAGAGCGAAGGGTTGGCGCGTCCGCGCCACCCTAGAAACTCCGCAGCCATGATCAACCTTGAAAAGGTTGATCGATCCCACCGGCGATAGGCACGAAAAAGGATTCAACCTTTTCAAGGTTGGCCTGATGGGAAGACATCACCAGGGTAGGCGCTGCGCGCCAACCCTTCGCTTTATGATCACAACGCCGTTGGCGTTGCCAGAAGCCCGAGGCCCATGGGATGACTGTGAGTGAAACTTGGGAACGAGAGATCAGTCAGGGTCGGGCCGGAGGCCGACCCTCCGGATGGGGTTTTATGCCACGACGAAATTAATCAGCTTATCCGGCACGACGATGACCTTCTTGATGGTCTTCCCTGCGGTCCATTCTGCGAAACCGGGCAGTTCCTTGGCGGCGGCGATGACGGCCTCTTGCGTGGATTTCGGCGGGACTTTGATGACGCCCTTGAGCTTGCCGTTGAGTTGGACGGGCATTTCGACTTCGGTCTTGGCGAGATATGTGGGATCGGCGACGGGCCAAGGCTCGTAGGCGAGTGTCTTCGGGTGGCCGAGTTGCTTCCACAACTCCTCCGCCATGTGGGGCGCCATTGGCGCAAGCAGTAGCAGCAGCGTTTCCACCGACGCGCGCGGGCGGAGGGGCTCCTTCGTCAGATCGTTGACGAGCACCATCAAGGCGGAGATCGCGGTGTTGAATTGCAGGCGGTCGATGTCCTCGCTGACTTTGGCGATAGCGGCGTGGACGCTGCGCTGGAGCGCTTCGGTCGGAGCGGCATCGGTCACCTTCGCGGGCGCGAAGTGCCACTGACCTTCCTGGTCCTCCTCCATCACGAGGCGCCACACGCGGCCGAGAAAGCGATAGACGCCCTCGATGCCGGTCGTGGACCACGGCTTCATCTGCTCCAGCGGGCCGAGGAACATTTCGTAAAGGCGCAGCACGTCGGCGCCGTATTCGGCCAGGACCTCGTCGGGATTCACCACGTTGCCGCGCGACTTGGACATCTTCTGGCTGTCCTCACCGAGGATAATGCCCTGGTTGACCAGCTTGCGGAACGGCTCGGGCGTCGAGACCACGCCGATATCGAAGAGCACCTTGTGCCAGAAACGCGCGTAGAGCAGGTGTAGCACCGCGTGCTCTGCGCCGCCGATGTAGAGATCGACGCCGGTGTCGCCCATCCAATATTTTTCCACGCCGGGATCGATCAGCGCGTTGGGATTTTTCGGGTCGCAATAGCGCAGGTAGTACCAGCACGAGCCGGCCCATTGTGGCATCGTGTTCGTCTCGCGCACGCGGCCACCCGGCAGGTTGACCCAGTCGGTCGCCTTGGCCAGCGGCGGTTTGCCTTCGGGCGACGGCGTGTAATCGGCGAGTTCGGGCAAAGTCAGCGGCAGGTCGTTTTCGTAAATGACGTCATGCTGATCGCCCTGCCAAGTGACCGGGAACGGCTCGCCCCAGTAACGTTGGCGGGAAAAAAGCCAGTCGCGCAACTTGAACTGCACGCGGCGCGAGCCGAGCTTGTTCGCCTCCAGCCGATCGATCATCATGGCCTTGGCCTCGAAGGTCGGCAGGCCGTTCAAGTAATCGGAATTGATCGCGTGGCCCTCGCCCGTGAAGGCGGCCTTCTCGGAGAGCGTCATGTCTAAACCGGTCGCGGCTTGGAGCGGCTGCACCACCTCGATGATCGGCAGGTCATACTTGTTCGCGAACTCGTGATCGCGCTCATCGTGCGCGGGCACGGCCATGATCGCGCCAGTGCCGTAGCTCATCAGCACGTAATCGGCGATCCAGATCGGCAGCGGTTTGCCGTTGACCGGGTTGAACGCGAACGCGCCGGTGAAGACGCCAGTCTTGTCCTTGGCCAGCTCAGTGCGCTCCAAGTCGCTTTTGTTCGCCACGTCGATCTTGTAGAAGGCGACGGCATCGCGCTGCTCCGGCGTGGTGATCTTATCGACAAGCGGATGCTCGGGCGAAAGGACCATGTAGGTCGCGCCGAAAAGCGTGTCGGGCCGCGTGGTGAAAACAGTGATGGTGTCGGAGCCATCGGCCAGCTTGAAGCGGACCTCCGCGCCCTCGCTGCGGCCAATCCAGTTGCGCTGCATTTCCTTGAGCGACTCGGGCCAATCGAGCAGATCGAGGTCCTTCAGCAAGCGATCCGCATAGGCGGTGATGCGCAGCATCCATTGACGCAGCGGGCGGCGCTCGACTGGATGATTACCGCGATCCGAGCGGGGGCCTTCCGCCGTGGGGATGACTTCCTCATTCGCCAGCGTGGTGCCGAGCGCCGGGCAATACCAGACCGGCGCGTGCGAGACGTAGGCCAGGCCCTTTTTGTAGAGCTGAATGAAAATCCACTGCGTCCACTTATAATAAGCCGGATCGGTCGTGTTCACTTCGCGCGACCAATCGTAGGAGAAACCGATGGCCTGGATCTGGCGGCGGAAATTGGCGATGTTTTTCTCGGTCGTGTCGCGCGGATGGGCGCCGGTCTGCACGGCGTATTGCTCGGCGGGAAGGCCAAAGGCGTCCCAGCCCATGGGGTGCAGGACGTTGAAGCCCTTCATCCGCTTTTGGCGCGAGATGATGTCGGTGGCGATCCAGCCTTCGGGATGGCCCACGTGCAGGCCCGCGCCGCTGGGGTAAGGGAACATGTCGAGCGCGTAGTACTTGGGCTTGTCACTGCCGGGCTCGCCGGGGTTGGCGGCGCGAAATATGCTTTGCTCCAGCCAATGGCGCTGCCAGGCGGGCTCGAAAACGGCGAAGGGGTATTGCTTGCGGACTTGCGTGCTCATGATTTGGGGGAAGGAAGACGGTAGAAGGATGCAACGAGAAGTGAAAGACAGGAATTGCGGCAGCGCGCGACTTCGCTAAGCTTCGACGAGATTTGTAAACTATGGACAAGAAGACTCTCTGCATCGCGACCCGCAACGCCAATAAGGCGAACGAAATGGCGCCCGTGTTGGCCGATTTCTGGGTGGTGAAATGCTCCGCCGATTACCCGGAACTGAACGAGCTGGGCGACATCGCCGAGACGGGCGACACGTTCCTGGCCAATGCCATGCTGAAGGCGATCGAGACCTCGCAGGCGATTTCCGATTACGTGCTGGCCGACGATTCGGGCCTGGAATGCACCGCGCTGGATGGCGCGCCGGGTGTCTTCTCCGCGCGCTATGGCGGCATCCCCTCCTCCACGGAAAAGAACAACGCGAAGCTGCTGCAGGAATTGACCCGCGTTGGCGCGACGACACCGCAACTACGCGCCGCCCGGTTCCGCTGCGTGCTCGTGCTGGCGAAGGAAGGCGAGGTGCTGGCCAGCTTCGACGGCACGTGCGAGGGCACGATCACCCTCGCCGCCAAAGGCACGAACGGTTTCGGCTACGACCCGCTTTTTATCCCGCAAGGCTACGCGCGCACCTTCGGCCAGCTCGGCGAGAAGACGAAGATGGGCCTGAGCCATCGCGGCGCCGCGCTGAAGCAATTCTTCGACTGGTGCAAGGCGAATCCGGTGGAGTAGCTTCCTAGTATAGGAAGGTTTTACGCCTGAAGAAGTCATTGCCGTATCGGGTCTTTGCCTGCAAACTTTTGCCTCACGATGACAGCCGCCAAGAATCCCGACATTCGCTGGAAACAGCGCTTTCACAGCTTTCAGAAAGCGTTTGGCAAACTAACCAGCGCCGTGGAAATTTCGAAAGCGCGTGAGCTTTCCGAACTGGAGAGTCAGGGACTCATCCAGGCGTTTGAATTTACCCACGAATTGGCTTGGAAGACGCTCAAAGACTTCCTGGAATCCCGTGGCGAAACAGGAATTTACGGCTCGAAGGACGCAACGCGAAAAGCTTTTGCGACAAATCTGATTGAAGACGGCGAGGTCTGGATGGACATGATTCAAAGCCGAAATTCGACCTCGCATACTTATAACGAGGAGATTGCTGCTGACATTGTCAACGCCATCCTCACCGAGTATTTCGAGAGGTTTGTGAAGTTTCAGCAGCAATTTTTGAAACTCGAAAAATCATCTTAGCCATGAACCTGCGCCACGGACTAAGTGAAAAAACGCTGGAGCTTGTTAATCGCGTGTTCGAGCGCCATCCCGAAGTAGAACGCGCCCTCTTATTCGGTTCGAGAGCAAAAGGGACATTCAAGCCGGGATCGGATATCGATTTGGCTCTCTTGGGCGACGGGCTGACGAAGAAATCCCTAAATCGGCTTTACGAGGAATTCGACGATCTCCCGCTCCCCTACGAGTTTAGCCTGGTCGTCTTTGACAAAGTTACCGATCCCGACGTGCTTGCTCACATCAAGCGGGTCGGCACGAAGTTTTACGAGCGAAAATCTTGATCGGGAAGCGACAAGCGGTCACAGACCGCCGCTACATTTAAGAATACTGCCGTCCGCAGGACTACTTCTTCACGCTCATCAAGAACTCGATGTTGTTCTCGGTCTTCTTGATTTTTTCGAGGAGGAGATTCATCGCCTCGACGGGCGATTCCTCGGCGAGGACTTTGCGCAGTTGGTGGATGCGCGGCAACTCGTCGGGGTGATAGAGCAGCTCTTCCTTCCGAGTGGCGGAGCGGGCGATGTTGAACGCCGGGAAGATGCGCTGGTCGGAGAGATTGCGGTCGAGTTGCACCTCCATGTTACCGGTGCCCTTGAATTCCTCGAAGATGACGTCGTCCATGCGGCTGCCGGTCTCGACCAGCGCCGTGGCGATGATGCTGAGGCTGCCGCCTTCCTGGATGTTGCGCGCCGCGCCAAA
>CAZZWT010000025.1:0-16500 GCA_964657775.1 uncultured Candidatus Methylacidiphilales bacterium
CGTTAATTCCGATAATTCCGTAATTCCGTTAAAACTCGACGACTCTCGCGCTACGAGTCTAAATCCATTTCAACCCCGTAATTCGGCGCACAGGCCAAGATGTGCTATCTTAGATATATGAGTTCCACCGAAACGCCCACTGTGCCGGTCGATGTCTTGCCACCCGTGCCGAGGGACGCCCAGCGGGCGACGCAGGTGGAAACGAAGTCCGCTCCTTTCGAGAATTACAAAACGTTTTATCATCCCGCGAGCGGTGTCGTCATCCTCGGCTTGGATTGGCTCGCGTTTGGCACCGATGCGTTGACAGGATTTCTTGCGCTGCCTGAGATGTGCGTACTCGCCTTCATGGCCAGCTTCGCAGCCGTCCTCGCCATCCAATTGAAATGGTCCAAGGACAAGATGCCCACCGCCATGGGTAAAGCCTTCCTCGGCGCATTCCTCGTCGGGCTCCCCACGCCGATCACCGGCACGATGCTCGGCGCGGCTATCCTCGCGCTGTCGGGCCTGCCGCATCATCCTGTGGATGTGTTGAGGCGGCTGGCAGCACGGAAATAGCCCTTTATTGCGGCGAAACCGTTGCGAGCACGTAGTTCGGCGAGGAGAAATACTTCGCGGCGATCGCGTTCACCTCATCGAGCGTGATCGAGGCAATGCGGGCGCGGCGGGTCTCGCCGTAGGCGTAGCCGAGACCGAAGAGCTCGTCGAGCGACGCCGCATAAGCAATCTGCGACGGGTTCTGCTGGTCGAGCTTGTCCTGGCTCTGCATCTTGGCGCGGGCGCGGGCGAACTCGATCGGCGTGATGCCGCTCTTGGCCAGCGTGGCGACTTCGTTGAGCAACTCGCCCTCGATTTCCTTCCGCTTGCCGGGATCGGTGCCGAGATAGAAGAAGAAGTGGCCCGCCTCAATGCCGAGGAACTGCGACGTGCCGACGAAGTACGCCAACCCCAATTCCTCGCGGATGCGGATGAAAAGGCGCGAGCCAAGATCGGAGAGCGCCTCGTCGAGAATGGCCAGCGCGACCTGGTCGGGGTGCGACACCGGCACGGTGGGATAGGCGAGGTGCATGACGGCTTGCTCCTTCGGCACGATCTTTTCGCGGCGGATGATTTCCTTCAGCACGGGCACGGCGGGCTTCGGGCGCGGGTTGGCATCGCGCGGGGCGAGCGAGCCGATGGCCTTGGCGGCGAGTTCGCGCCAATCCTCCGGCGGAGTCGGTCCGGTGAGCGTGAAAATCAACTGCTGGTTGAGCAGGCGCGCTGATTGGTACGCCATGATGTCCTTGAGCGTGATCGACTCGATGCTCGCGGTGGTGCCGAGATTCTTGCCGCCATACGGATGCCCGGGATAAAGCGCGGCGCGGACGAGATCGCGCGCGGCGGCCATGGGGTAATCGTCCTCGGCCTGGATGAGCGAAAGCTGCTTGCGCTTCTCCGTCTGGAGCTCGCTCTCGGTCGGCGCAGTTTCGGTCAACATCTCCAGGAAGAGATCGAGGCCCGGTTTCCAATCGGGGCTCAGCAGTTCGAGCGAAAGCGTGGCGCTGTTGTTGCCGGCGTCGGAGTGGAGCGATCCGCCGAGCTGTTCGACGTCGCTGGCCAGTTGCTCCGCGTTGCGATGGCGCGTGCCTTTGACGAGCAGATGCGCCGCGAGACGGCCAATGCCATCCTTGCCCTCCGGCTCGGTCATCAGGCCGCCGGGCAGGGTGGCGCGCAGGGACAGGAGCGGCAGCGTGTGCTGCGGCATGTAGAGACTGCGGGCGAGGCCCTTGTCGGCCGTGGCGCTGAGCGGAATCAATTGCGGCACGGGACGCGCAGGCGCCTCGCGGGCCAGCGTGGCGGCGGAGGGCTTCTCCGCCTTCGGCACGAGCGAGACGAGGTTCTCGCGCTCGGCGTGAAAATAGCGGCGCGCGACGGCGAGAATTTCCGCCGGCGTGACGGCCTGCAGATGCTCGTGGTAGCGGGTGCTGAGATGCGGATCGCGCTGATAGAGCCAGCCGCGGCCCAGCGAGGCAGCCTTGCCCGACATCGTCTTCTGGCTGTGGACCTGATGCAGCAGGCTTTGGCGCTTGGCGCGGTCGAGCTCCTGCTGGTTCGGCGCTTCCTCCTGGAACATAAGCAACTGGTGCCCGATTTCCTTGAGCAATGCCTCTTCCTTATCCGGCGCGCAACGAGCCTCGATACCCCACAAGCCGTGATCGGCGGGCGCATAAGCGAAGGCGTCAAGCTGCTCGGCCAGGCCGAGTTTTTCCACGCAGCTTTGGTGCAAACGCGAACTCCGCGCGCCACCGGCGAGCATGGCCAGGAGGTCCAGCGCGGGCGTATCGGCGTGGTCGAAACCGCCAATCGGCCAGCAGAGCGCCACGCGGCTCAGTTGCGTGGGAAATTCGCGGCGCAGCTCGCGGCGCTGGTGCTGGCGCGGCTCGTGCGGAAGATAGAGATCGGCCATCTTGCGGCGCGGATGTATTTCCAGCAGTTCAGCCGCGCGCGCAAAAATGGTTTCCGGCGCGACGGCGCCGACGACGATCAGGCTCAGGTTCTGCGGCGCGTAACGCTCGTGATAATAGGCGACGACATCCTCGCGCGTGAGCTGGTTGAAGAGATCGAGGTAGCCGATGACGGGATGGCGATAGGGGTGCTTGTTGAAAGCGGTCTGGAAAATCAACTTGCCCAGTTCGGAGTCGGGATTGTCGCGCCCCATGGCGAACTCGCGGCGGATGACTTCCATTTCCTTGTCGTATTCCTCGGCAGGAATCGTGGAATTGAAAACGGCGTCGCCGAGAATTTCCAAGGCCTGCAGCGCGCCATCGGAAGGAAGATCGACATGATAAACCGTGCGATCAAACGAAGTGTACGCGTTGAGATGTCCGCCGAGGTCCTGAATCTGCTGCGCCATCTGGCTGTTGCCGCGTGTGGGCGTGCCCTTGAACATCAAGTGCTCCAGCAAATGGGAGAGCCCGGCGCCGAGCCACGGCGTCTCGTGGATGCTGCCCGAAGCGCACCAGAACTGGATGGAAACGACCGGCGCGGTGTAGTCCGGTTGCACGAGGACACTCAGGCCGTTCGAAAGTTCCCGAACCTCCACGGTGGGCGTCGGGATCAGGGGATGGACGTTCTGCGCCTTCACCTGAAGGCCTGCGGAGGAATCGGACGGCATAAGGGGGTCTTACAAGAGACCGGCTTTTTTCTTCTTCTTGCCGGTGGTGGTGCGCTTTTTGGGCTTGGTACTGGTGGCCTTGCGCACGTGGGGAGTGACGTTGCGGGGGATGAAGGGCTTGACGAACGCGTCGTCAAAAGTGAAGACGTTCTTGAAGTCGCTGGGGGAATCGGTGTCGTTCTTGCCGAGCACGCTGGCGTTGACGAGATTAAACACGATCTGGCCGATATCGTCGGTGGTCTTGATGCCCCACTCATTGAGGACGGCCTTGCTCATCGGGCCGTATTCCTTTAGCGCGAACTCGCGCAGGCCGTGGAGCAATTCCTGGCCGGAGACGTGGCGATGCTGGCCACCGCCGCGCTTGAGCGCCTTGAGGGTGTGGTTGAGGCCTTCCTGGACAAAATGATAGGCATCAGTGGAGAAGCGGAGGTCCTTCTCGCAGATCTGCTCAACGACTTCAGCAAAATTGATTTTGGCCATTTTCAGTTCAGGACTTTTGCACCGGCACGGGGCTCGTCGCTTTCCAATCCATTCTTAACTTACGCACGATGCCACCCATGACAAGAAGCGCAAGAATAAAGGCGAGAAGCGTCTGCTCTTTGCGAGTGAGAAAGGGCTGGCGCGGCTCCGCTTTTTTTTCCGGTTCTTCCGGCATAGGAGGTATCCTTGTTTAGGTTATCGGAATTTTTTGAGTCGAGGTTAGCTTCGTTGTCACTGCATCTTCCCCTCTTTTTTGCCGCCAACAGCTTTCATTTTTTTCACGGCTTGATCGAGATCGATATCATGGGGCTTGGGGTTGTCGGTGTCCATATCAGGGCCAACAACCTTCATGCTGACGGTATGCGGATCAACGAATTTAAAATCTGCGGCACCGACAAGTCCCACGACGTCGTCCATGTAGCGCAGGCTCTTATCGGCAACGCTGTAAACGTAGGAGTTGAAGTGCCACGGCGAGTGACCACCTGCGCTGACCGTAGTGAGAACGAGGTAACGGGAGTCAGGACTCCAGGAACACTGAGCAACCAGTCTGGGAAGATCATAACTCACATAGCTTTCCGATTTCCCAGTGGCTGTCATCGCAATCACCATTAAGCGTCCACCATCCTGATCCGTATTCCAAATATAGATGTCGTCGGGGATGATTCGCGTTGCCGCCATGAAGCTTTTATCTGGCGAAATTTGTCGCCAAGGTCCTTGGGCCGGTGGTTCATATTGAGCGGCCGCTATGCTGGTAGCGATAACCACCAGGAAGGCGGTTGAAAAAAAATGCCTCATGGGTCGTAACACTTCATCGAATATCTATCAACCCGCTAAGCGCGTAGTCGCGCTTCTTTCATGAACGGCGTAAAGTCGGACCACTGCTCGACACGGAATGCGCGGATATCTCGGACGGACAAGGGAAACCAAGGTAAGTCGCGCAGAGCCACCATGGCTGAAGACAAGTTTGCCATGTCTTCATTCTTCGTGAGGTAGAGGCTCCCCTGGGTCCATTCGAAACCAAAGCCTTCAAGTAAACGACCAATGTCCGCGTATGCCTGGGTGGTACCTTTCGGATGAGTTTCTTCGGTCTTTGCGACTACCAGATCGAAGGCGATGGCAAACATTAGGGAGCGTCCGGATCCTGCGTGAATCGAGAATAGCGGTATTCCACTTCCTCTCCGCTTTCCATGACCCGAATGGGTACGAGCCATTCGCCTGTCTCCGAAATGCGTCCAGTGCCAGTCACTGCATACTTCGGACCTCGAACTCCAAAGCTCTTGATCTTTCCGATCTGCACATCAGGTACGGTTGGTTTCTTTGTCACCCGGACAGTTTACAGCAAAGGCAGCGCAAACTCAATCAATGGATCAGGCCTTACTTCAACGGATACTCAATCAATCCGCTGTGCGCGCAGACGCGGTAACCGCCGTCCTTTTTCACCTCGTACTCGACGATGCCGCCCGCTTCCTCAATCAGGATAATGCCTGCCGCAATATCCCAGAGATTTACGCCCTGCTCGATGTAGGCATCGATGCGGCCGCTGGCGACATAGGCCATGTCGAGCGCGGCCGAGCCCATGGCGCGGAGCTTCCGCGCGGCGTTGCCGTACACCTGATAAAGCTTCAGGCAGTGGTCGATCGATTCCTGGCTCTTGGCAAAGCCGACGGCGAGTACCGCCTCGTTCAGCTTCGTCCGCGTGCTGACCTTGACCCGGTTGCCATTGAGATAGGTACCGCTTCCGCGCTGGGCGGTGAAGAGCTCGCGCCGGAGTGGATCGTAGATGACGCCCAGGATAATCTTCTTCGTCGCGGCCTCGCGCGCGGCGATGGAGACGCAGAAGTGCGGGATGCCCATGGCCAGATTCATCGTGCCGTCGATGGGATCGACGATCCACTCCACCTCCGCGTTGGGGTCGCCCGGATTATTGGAGTCGCCTTCCTCGCCGATGCAGCGCGTCTTGGGAAAATGATCCAGCAGGATGCTGTAGATCAGGTCCTGGCATTCGACATCGGCCGCGAGCTTGATGTCGTGCACCAGGGTTTCGTTAACATGGAGCGGATGCCCGAAGGCTTGGCGGAGTCGATCGCCCGCGGCTTCTGCGGCGGTGATGGCGGCGTAAATCATGCGACCAAGGTAAGAGGAAATAGGTAAAAGGAAAAAGGTTTCTGCCTGCCCCTTTACCTTTCCCCTTTTCCCTTTTAACTTGGTGGCATGACCATTCCCCTCGAAGACAACGTCTCGGACATCATCGGAAAAGCGCAACGCGGACTTGGATTGAGCGAGGCCGATCTGGCGGCGAAAATCGGCGTGGATGAGGCAGGACTCGAAGCGGTGAAGCAGGTGAAGGGCGTCGATTTCGCCCAGGTGGACAAGCTGGCGAAGGCGCTGGGTCTGGGGCCGCGCGCGCTCGTCGCGTTGGCGGAGGGCAAGTACGTGCCCACGACGCCGCTACCGAAGGTCGGCTTTTTTCAGGCGAACACCGTTTACGGCGACATGATGGTGAATTCCTACCTCGTGTGGGACCCGGAGACGGGCCTGGCCGCCGCGTTCGATAGCGGCGCCGATTGCATGCCGCTGATCGAGGAATTGCAGAAGCAGAACCTGACCCTGCAGGACGTTTATCTCACGCACACGCATGTCGATCACGTGATTGAGCTGGACCGGCTGATCGAGAAGGCGGGCGGCTCCGTGGGCGTGCATGTAAACAAGGCGGAGGCGCTGGACAAGGCCGCGACGTTTGAGCCCGGGGTGACCTTTTCCTTGGGCAAGCTGCATATCGAAACGCGCGATACCTCGGGCCACTCGGCGGGCGGGACGACCTACCTGATTCACGGACTGGATCGGCCGCTGGCGATCGTTGGCGACGCGCTCTTTGCCGGATCTGTGGGCGGCATCAAGTCGGACTACAAGACCGCGTTGAAGAAGATTGCCGACAATATTCTTTCCGCGCAGGACGGCACCATCATCGCGCCCGGCCACGGCCCGCTGACGACTGTGCTGCAGGAGAAGGCGAACAATCCATTCTTCCCCGGATTCCGCCGGCCCGAGGGGCAGGGGATCTAAGGTTTTTGCGTTTAATCGGTGGGTAGCCCGGGCCACCCAGCTTCAGGCAGGGCTGCCTCACTTGACTTCCGCACGCGCCTTGCTACCTCTCAAGCATGCCCCGCTTCGCGGTTTTCCTGCTGGCAGTTTTCGCCTTGGGAATGGCGGGCACGTCCGTTTGCTCCGCCGCCGTGCGGAATTATGATAAGCTGAGCTTTCAAGAGCAAACTGCGCTGCATGTGAGCGAGCAGCGCATGGTGATTTACGACCAGGAATTGGCCACGCTCGATCGCCAGCGCGCACATCGCAGGATTTCCGCGGATGAATATCAATGGAAGAGCGACACGGTGGTTTTCTACATTCAGCAAGAGGCGCAATTCCAAAACGCGATCCTCGTTCACGGCTCCGATCTGCCACAGAAGGCCAAGGATGTGCTGGAGACGATGGGACATGGGTTGATCTTGATTCCCGTCGGCGTTGGCTACGTCGTGGCGGCGTGCCCTCAGGTGCTCAATTTCCTGGCGCTCATTCATTAGCGTGCAGGCAGGATCGACAACGCGCGCCCGATATGCGGTAGTCGTTGCCCCTTCATGAGAACATATTCGCTAGCCCGGGCCACCCGACGTCAGACTCGTATGCGCTACTCCCCAATAATCTTCACCAGTACGCGCTTGCGGCGCAGGCCGTCGAATTCGCCGTAAAAAATCTGCTCCCACGGTCCGAAATCGAGCTTCCCCTCGGTGATCGCGACGACGACTTCACGGCCCATGATGGTGCGCTTCAGATGCGCGTCAGCATTATCCTCGCCCGTGTCGTTATGGCGGTACTGGCTGTGCGGTTTCTCCGGCGCGAGCTTTTCCAGCCACCGTTCCCAATCCTCAAAAAGGCCACTCTCGTTGTCGTTGATGAAAATGCTGGAGCTGATGTGCATCGAGTTTACCAGCACGAGGCCCTCGGCCACTTCGCTCTCGTCGACGCAGTCCTGCACCTTGTCGGTGATATTCACAAAACCGCGCCGGGCGGGGAGGGTGAAAGTCAGTTCGTGGCGGTAGGTTTTCATGGTGGATCAATCGTCTTCCCAATTGTGAGTCGCGCCCCGATAGATCATCGATTCTCCGAGAGCTTTGCCGTACCAGAGGATATAGCTTCCATCGCGGCGCTCGTAATAAAAGGGGCCTTCTTCGTTCCCCCCAATTCCGATTCTATCCAGACGATCAGGTAGTTGTCCGTGCGAGGCATGATAGGCATCAATTCTCGAGACGATCTGGTTGCCCCGATGAATCATCCACTGATCGGAAAGCCATGGTGAAATGAAAAAACATACACCGACTGTAACGATGATGACTACTATCAGGCTGATGGCGTTACTCTTCAAAAGAGCTCCTTCTGAGAGCTGGTGGGTTTAAGGCCCAGCTTGTCATAAGCGCGTTTGGCTGCAACACGCCCCTGCGGCGTGCGCTTGAGAAAACCTTCCATGATGAGATAGGGCTCGTGCACCTCCTCCAGCGTTCCCGATTCCTCGCCGACGGAAACGGCGAGCGAGTTGAGGCCGACCGGGCCGCCATCGAACTTGTGGATCAGCGCCTCGAGCAGGCGGGTGTCCATCTCGTCAAGACCGTCCTGGTCGATCTCGAGCATGGTCAGCGCGGCATCGGCGGCAGCGACAGTGACCGGCGGCTTGGAACGGACGAGGACGTAATCGCGCACCCAGCGGAGCAGGTTGTTTGCGATGCGCGGCGTGCCGCGCGACCGGCGCGCGATCTCGAACGCGGCCGCGTCCTCGATGGGCAAATCGAGCAGCCGCGCGGAGCGGAGGACGACCTTCTGCAAATCGACGGCAGGATAATAATCGAGCCGGTTGACGAGGCCAAATCGGGAGCGAAGCGGCGAGGAAATCATGCCCGCGCGTGTGGTGGCGCCGATCAGCGTGAAGCGCGGCAGGTTAAGCCGCACACTACGCGCATTGGGCCCTTGGTCGATGATGATGTCGAGTCGGAAATCCTCCATCGCCGGGTAGAGATACTCCTCGATGTTCTTGTTGAGCCGATGAATCTCATCAATGAAAAGCACATCGCCTTTCTGCAACGTGGTGAGCAGCCCGGCCAGATCGCCCGCTTTCTCAATGACCGGCCCGGAAGTCGTCGTGATATTCGCACCCATCGCCTTGGCCACGATGTGGGCCAGCGATGTCTTGCCGAGCCCGGGCGGTCCGCAGAAAAGCAAATGCTCCAGAGAATCCTCCCGCTGCTTCGCCGCGCCGATGAGCACATCGAGCCGCTCCTTGATCCGCACTTGGCCGACAAACTGATCGAGCAACGCCGGCCGCAGCGTCATCTCAATACGCGGGTCCGGGGGCAGGGGATCGAAGGCGGGTTTGTCGGGCATGGTTGGTGTCAAATTAAAGGCCGTATTTTTTCCCTAATTTCTGCCATTGGGATAGGCTTGCCCGGATTTTTCAGCACCGCGAGCACGTCCGAGAAGTCCTCTGCATCTTCCAACGCTTCGTTTTGAGAAAATACCATATTGTTCGGTACGAGTTTCGCAGGGCTTGATTCGAAATCCGGTCCAGATGGCATAGTCCTATTGAAAATCGTCATCCCGAGCTTGTCGAGGGATCAGTTTTCCTGAGATGGTTTCTTGTTCCTTAAAAGCATCTCCGAATGAAACTGATCATCCATCCAGCTGCTCAGGCGGAGTTCGACCGCAAAGTCGCTTACCTACAGAGGAAGGGTTTGCTATTCAACTCGGCGGAATTGTTTGTCGATGAAATCGAACGGGCGCTCGATGCGATACCCGATCAGATTGGAAGGAGTAGAATGCCCGGTGCCGCTGCCTATTTCCGGGTAGGCCCTACGGAGAGATTCTCGTTCAGCATCATTTATCTAATCGCCGGTTCCGAGATTCACGTCGTTGCGATCGCTGCACCCGAAAGGCGGCCGGGATTTTGGAAAAGGCGCAGGTTTTAAGCTGCCAGCCGCTTTCGTGCGGCAGAAATCATTTTGCTAGCGGGAATGCCTTTGACGCGACCCGAGCGTAAATCCTCAGCCCGCCGATCGAGCTCCTCAAGGGTCAAGGGCTCCTCGACTTGGTCGTCCAGAGTTTCAATCAAAGCGGTGACAAGCTTGGCGCGTTGTGCGGGGCGAAGGCGCATGGCTTGGGCTTTTAACTCCGTGAAACTCATCGATCTTAATTTTCTCTCGGTTGCTTTGCCCGTCAAGTCTAGTTCTCTGGTGCTGTCGCGAATGCTACGGTTTCCAGGTAACCGATATCGGATCGGTCCTCGGTGCGTGAAAATCGGAAACGAGATTGATGGTCACAATGCCTTTAGCGTAATCCTCATCGGTTAAGTCGTCGTCGTAGCTGTTGGTTCCATGATCTGCGAAGCCGTTTCCCGCACCGGGTCTTACGAAGAAATTTTCGCTAAGTTGCAGAATCGGTTGGCTGGATGGTTGGCAGCGAACAACCAAATAATAACCAGAAAGCTTTTCGACACTGACCCACCAAACATAATAGGGTCTGCTTTTGACTTTCCGTTCGATCCAAGCCGAATCGAAGTCGAGCGGTTGGCCGTGATAGTCGATGTGCTTCGGCATTATCGTGCATTCGCGAACGAACACACCTTTTTCCTTGGCCCAGTCCATCGTGGCTCGGGGCCCGTTATCCGGAAATCCCTTGTCGGAAAGACCATTCATGAGGTCTTTCCATAACGTAAGCAGACCTCCGATGACGAGGACGAGCAGCACGCCAATCAGGACGTTGCGCCTGCGAGTTTCGCCGGAAATCATAGGCCGAATTTCCCCGCCTTAAGCGAGCCTTCTACAAAATCTCAGGATAGAGCCGCTTGGCCATCTCGGTCAGCTCGCGTTGATTTTCCTCGGCAGATTCGTTGAGCACGCAGCGGGCGACGAGTTGGCGGGCTTCCTCGTAGTTGAGGGCTTGGATGGCGCGCTTGATGCGGGGGATGCTGGTCGCGCCGGCGCTGAGTTCGTCGATGCCCAAGCCGATGAGCGCGGGCATCATGGCGACGTCGGAGGCCATTTCGCCGCAGACGCCAACCCAGATGTTGTTGCGATGTGCGGCCTCGACCACGGTTTGCAAGAGGCGCAGCACGGCGGGGTGCGCGGGCTGGTAGAGCGCGCCCACATTCTCGTTGCCGCGATCGACTGCGAGCGTGTACTGGATGAGATCGTTGCTGCCGACGCTGAAGAAATCGACGTGCTTGGCGAGGATGTCAGAGGTGAGCGCGGCGGAGGGCACCTCGATCATGATGCCAACCTCAAGCTTCTGTGCCTGCGCGATATTCTGCTGGCGCAATTCTTCCTGCACCTCGGCCAGAAGGGCCTTCGCGGCCTTGAGTTCGGAGAGGTCGCATACCATGGGGAACATCATGCGCACGTTGCCCTCCGCGCTGGCGCGGCAGATGGCGCGCAGTTGCGTACGGAAGATATCGGGCCGCCCGAGCGAATAGCGGATGCCGCGATAGCCGAGGAAGGGATTGACCTCTTGTTCAATGCCAAGATGCGGGCGCTTCTTGTCGCCGCCGACATCGAGGGTGCGAATGATGAGGTGATGCGGCTTGGAGGCTTTCGCCATCTGCACATACATTTCCGCCTGCTGGTCTTCACTGGGCGAAACGTCCGAGGCGAGAAAGAGATATTCGGTGCGGAGCAAACCGATGCCCTCGGCACCGTGCTCCTCGATCAGTGGCAGATCTTCGAGAATCTCCACGTTGGCCGAGACGATGACACGGCGTTGATCGAGCGTGACCGGCAGCGTTTCGCGCAGCGCATCGAGCTTCACATCGACGTCGTGGTGCTGCTTCTCGCGCTGGCCGTATTCGTACTTGGTCTGCTCCGTCGGGTTGACAATGAGCAGGCCCTCGTAACCGTCGATAAGGACTTCCACGCCGGGCTCAAACTTGCCGATGGAATCGCGCAGGCCGACGACCGCGGGCAGGCCCATGGAGCGCGCCATGATGGCCGAGTGCGAGGTGCGGCTGCCCGCTTCCGTGGCGATGCCGCGCACGAGCTGGCGATCGAAGCCGGCCGTGTCGGAGGGCGAAAGATCGTGCGCGAGGACGATGGAGGGCGCGTCGAGACTATGCATCTCCGGGTCCATTTTACCCTGAAGATTGCGCAGGACGCGCCGGGAGACGTCGAGGAAATCGCCCGCGCGTTCGCGGAAATAATCGTCATCCAGCTCGCGCATTTTACGCGTGAAGGAGCGCACCACTTGTTCGTACGCGTAATCGACGTTGACCAGACGGCTCTGGAGCTGCTCCTTCACCGATTCGATCAGCGAGGTGTCCTCCAGCAAGAGCAGGTGCGCGTCGAAAATACTCGCATCGGCCTCGCCGAGCGAGCTGGCCAACTGGTTGCGGATGTTCTGGATCTGCTGCCGTGTCTTCAGCAGCGATGCTTCGAATCGCGTGATTTCTCCCTGCACATCCTCGGGCCGGATGCGGCGCTTGCGGATGATGTGCTCGTCGGCATGGAGGAGCAGGACGGGCCCGATCGCGATGCCCGGGGAAACGGCGGTCCCCTTGTATATGACCTGTTGGGGCGGGGCAGGAGTCGCCGAAATCTCGTCTGGCATCCGCGCCAAGTTGCTTACTCTTCGTCGAATTTGCGAGCTATTAATTCCTCGAGGGCCTTGATCATGTCATTTGCATCACCGCCAGTGACAGTCACTTTGAGCCGGGAACCACAGCCGGCCGCGAGCAACATGAGGCCCATGATGCTCTTGCCGTTAATCTCTTCGCCGTCTTTTTCAACTAGAATATCAGAGGCAAAACGGTTGGCCACGCGGACAAACATCGCCGCAGGTCGTGCATGAAGGCCGAGCTTGTTGCCGATGACGAGGTCACGGACAAGGGAGACGCCAGATTCTTTGTTTTTTGCAGCGGATGCCATGTCTAAGGGGTTCGTAAAAGACTTACTTATCTCGATTTGCAATAGCTTTCAATAATCTTTCATTAAATTCAACTGCCGAATTCTGGCCCATGCCCTTTAACTTCTGGTCCAGCGCCGCGACTTCAACTAAATTGGCCAGGTTTCTGCCCTGACGCACCGGTATGGTGACATGGGGAATTTTGATTTGCAAGATTTCGTAATAGTCTTGTTCCAAGCCGATTCGGTCGATTTCCGGCACCTCATGCCAATCCTGCAGGGTAACGACCATGTCGAGCCGCTTTTCGAAGCGGATGCTGCGCACGCCGTAAATGCTGGCAATATTAATGATGCCAAGGCCGCGCACCTCCATATGGAAGCGGGAAAGATCGGACGACGTGCCGATGAGTTCGCGGCCTTCGAGCGACCGGATCTTCGTGACGTCATCGGCGACGAGGGCGTGGCCGCGCTCCACGAGCGACAGGACGCACTCGCTTTTGCCAATGCCGCTGGCGCCGCGAACCATGACGCCGATGCCGAGAATGTCGATCATGCTGCCGTGCTCGCTGGCCGTCGGGGCGAAGTCGAGCTCGAGACAAATCGTGGCCATGTTCATCAGGCGCATGGTGGTGAGCGGCGATTTGAAGACAGCGATGTTTTCTTCCTCGGCTTCTTCCAAGACGACGCGCGGCGGGTTGATGTTACGCGCGAAGATGAGACAGGGGATGCGGTGCTTAAAAAGTTCGCGCAGGCGCTGGCGGCTGAGTGTTTCCGGCAATGACTTCAGATAATGCGTCTCGCCGCTGCCGATGATCTGCACGCGCTGGTAGGCGAAGGAGCGATAGAACCCCGCGAGCGCAAGGCCAGGACGATTGACCGCGCCCTCCGTGATGCGCCGCTGCAGGCCACCCGCACCGGCCAGAAGTTTCAGTTGAAGCTGATTGGCGTGATTGGTGTAGAGCTGGCCTACGGTGACATTGGGAAGGCTGGATTTCTTCTTCACGGAAACGATTGGCGAGATTTAGGCCCGACGAGATTAACGTGCGCGATTGAGGCGCGGTGCGCAATGGAATTCCTCGGCGAGTGATCATCGGAATGAACCGTTAAACCGGGCGGCTCGCTCGAACGACGCTGGTGCCTTCCACCTGACTGAGGCGACGATTTTGGCGCAGAAGCTATCTGCGCGCCTTCGCCCGATTCAAGTTGGCCAAGGCATCACTGTCGGAGGGATTGAGCCGGAGAACGATTTCAAATTCAGATGCGGCGTCTTGGGCGTTCCCATTCTGCAAGAGCGCCAATCCAAGGTTATAGTAGGCGTTGGCGTCACGGGGATTGATCTCCACGGTTTTCTGGAATTCCGGGATGGCTTTGTCCATTTGCCCTTTTTGCGCATAGGCTGCGCCCAAATTATAATGAGCCTCTGCCGACTGGGGATTGATTACAATCACCTGCCCGTATTCGGCGATCGCCTCGTCAGCTCGTCCTGAGGCTGAGAGGATACTGGCCAGCTTGTTTCGAGCATCGATGTCGCCGGGGCTGCTTTCCAGCGCTTTGCGCAACTCGGATTCCGCCGGTACCTGCTCACCCTTTTGCGCGAAAACAAGACCGAGAAGGTGATGCACGCCGGGGAATGCCGGGTTGATCTCCAGCGTTTTTTGAAGCGCGCCGACCGCCTCGTCCACCCGCCCCGCCTTTAGCGACGCACTGCCGAGGTCGTATTGCGCAACGTCGTATTCCGGGTTGATCGACACCGCCTTGCGAAATTGTACGATCGCCTCGTCCTCCCGCCCGGCTTGCTGCAAGGCAGTGCCGAGGTTGGCGCAAGCCTCGACGGAGTTGGGATTGCTCTCCAACGCTTTTTGGAATTGAGCTATCGCACCGCTCAAATCCCCTTTTTGGACCAATGCTTCGCCGAGATTGTAGTGAGCGGTGTCACAATTTGGATTTTTCGCCAGCGTATCGGTCCACAGGGTTTCCTGGCTTTCGTAAACCCCGGTCTGTTGCCAGCTCACCGTGCCCACAATCAAAAGGACAATTGCCCCCAAGGCCAATGGGGGCATGGTCTTGCCGGGAAAAATAGACTCGGCCGCCCTCGTCAACACCGCGGCTGCACCGGCGAGCGGAGCCATGCTCGCCAAATATTGGAAATGATCAAAGACGAGCGAGTAGCGAAAAATCGGGTTGTCAATCAAGCCTAAAACCGGGAGAAGCGTGATTAAAAAGCAGGAGGAAATGAACAAGGCGGATCGCGACCATGACTGGCGCATGAGCCCGAGAATGCCCAGGATCACGGCGATTCCCACCAGCGGCAAAAAGCTGTGCGAAGCCCACGAACCGATCTGCCAGCCAGGATAAATCGTGACCAGCGGGCTGGGCCAGATCAGCTTGACCAGGTAAAACCAGGTCGCATCGCCAGCACCGGCGAGGCGTTCCGGCCAAGTTCGAATCGGCAGGTGATCGGCGATCGCTCCGATGCGCAAGCGCTGCGTCCAAATCGAAAGAGCACAGGCGGCGGCGGACATGAAACAGATCGGGACAAGACTCACCGCGGTGTGCCAGCGGAAGCGACCGTCGATCCACCGTGCGCAAAGAATAAGGATGACGGGCAGTACCACCGTCGATGATTTGCTGGCGATTGCCATCGCGGCGAAAATCAGGGTGAGCGCATAATCTCGTCCCGACTGGGGCGGCCCGCCGCTTTGACCGGCTTTGACCCATCGGACAAAGAACAGAATCGTGAGGAGAAAAAACAAGCCCGACTGCGTGTTCTTCAGTTCGGTTATCCAGGCGACCGATTCCACTTGGACAGGGTGCAGGGCCCACAATGCGGCCCCCAGCCACGCACCGGGCACCGACAGGCTTCGCAGTACCCGCCAGAGCGCCACCGCACACGCAGCGTGCATGAACACATTGAACAGGTGATAAGGCAAGGGCGCCAATCCCCAGAGAGCATGCTCGAACCAAAAGGTCGTGAGCGTCAGGGGACAGATGTCCGCCGCGCTCGACGTCCAAATTTCCTTTAACCCGAGCGGCCCAACGATCACGGGATTGGCCGTCACGACCGCATCGTCATCCCAGATATAACCGGCCCGCCAAATCGGCGCGTAGACCAACAGCACCGCCAGGACGAGTCCAAGCCCGAGGTACCAATCGCGGCCGGCGATGGGACGCGGACGTCTAACGCGAGTTCCTCCGGCTTTTCCAGGCGCAGATCGCGCCGCGGTGGATTTTTGTCCGGGTCGATTTTCCATGCCAAGGGGAAACTAGACTTTTTTCCATCGAAAAAAAGCAGATTTAAGCCGTGGGCCAGCGCTAGGGCGAACCCTCCGCCAGCTCCTCCACGCTCTGCACTTGCAACAACCTTGCGGCGCCCTGGTAGGTCTCGACCTGGCCGCGAACGAGGACGGTGGTGTCGAGCCACTTCTTGGCGGGCGCATCGAAAGTGGGCGGATAAATACATCGCAGATCGGGGAGGTGACCGCCATCGATGCGGCGGAGATCGAAGCGGCGCAGGTCGAGGTCGATGGCGCGGACGTGGCCGCGGAGCTCGAACGTCTCGTTGCTCAGCACCGGTTTCTCCAGCCACTCGCGGACCTGCAGGCGCGTCTCCGGCGTGAGCAGGCGCCATTTGCCTTGCGGCATGGCGCGGCCACCGATTTCCAGCGAGGAGACGCCGCGCCGTCCGGAGGGTGCGAGTTGGCCGACCGCACTCAGCGCCGCATCCCGCAATTTGGGATCGGCGAATTCCGCACGGATCAACTCATACGCGTTCGGCTCGTTGATGTGCTGCGTCACCGCGCCGAGCGTGGTCAGCGCCTGGCGCGAGGCGGCGAAGATCGGGTCGCCCGCGATGGCTACATAACCGGGTGCCGGCTCGGGCAACGAGAAGCCGAGATAGAGGCTGCCTTGCGCGAAGGAGCTGAGGCCGAGCTCAATTTC
>CAZZWT010000026.1:0-16467 GCA_964657775.1 uncultured Candidatus Methylacidiphilales bacterium
GCAATGAATGTTTTGCGGATCAGATTCACGCGATCGTAAATGCGCACCTTGTCTGCATTCGCCGACGGATCCGCGTAGTAATAGTGCGAGTACTCCGGGTTAAACATGAAGAAGTCCATCGTGAGGATGATCACTTTGGGAGAATCCTCCGGCGGGATACGGTTGAGCATCTCCGTGTCTACGCCGAACGGCCACGAGGGCCGGAACATATTGTAGAAGCGGTAGGGCGGGAACATTTCAGCGCGCAGGTTGGCCAGGCGCGATTGGCCAATGGCGAGGACTTCTGGCTTCACCTGCACCACGCGCGCGAGCTTGAAGCGATAGTGCGTGTCGAGGTTGAGCGAATCCCACAGCAGGCGGGGGTCTGCCGCCTGCAGCCGCGCGCCTTCTTCCGGCGACAAATCCTCGCCGAGATTCCACGCCACGAATTCGCAGACCAGAATCATGACGAAAAGTGGGACGGCGACGACGAGGCAGACGACGCGGATCAGCCGCAGCCATTCCGGGCGGTCCGACGCGAGGCCGTTAAAATTTATTATAGACGAAGGCTTGAGCGACATAGTGGTCGAGCCAGGCGGCGGTGATGGCGATCACCGCCAGTGCGTAGGCGGCATACTGGATGGCGGTGGGGAATTTCAGGAGGAGCTTGTTGCGGGCGAGGATATCGCCGGCCATGACAAGGAGAATGAAGAGCCACGGCGTGGCGGGGAAGAGATTCGCGACGCCAGAACCGAAAAGGGCTTGCGCGATATCCTGGAACAGCTCCAAGGAGAAAATGCCGCGGTAAAACACGAGTGCATCGTGGATCGTAGTGGCGCGGAAGAAAACGTAGGTCATCAGCACGAAGCTGAAGGTGAGGACAACGCGAGCGCCATGGAGCAGCGGTGGCGGCACGCCGATTTTTTTCCAGAACGCATCGCGCCTCTTCAGTGTGTAGGAGGAGAGAATCATCCCCGTCGCGTGCATGACGCCGAAGACGGCGTAGCCCCACTTCGCACCGTGCCAGATGCCGATGGTGAAAATCGAAAGAAACAGCGCGGCGGGCATCCCCCATTTCTCGCGGCGCCAGCGTGCCCGCAGCGGCGTGAAGATGTAATCGCGCACCCAGGTGGACAGCGAGATGTGCCAGCAGCGCCAGAACTCCGGCAGCGTGGGGCTGAGGAATGGCTGGGTGAAATTGGGCCGGACCTCCAGACCAAAAAGCCTGGCGCTGCCGAGCGCAATAAGCGTGTACCCGGCAAAATCGCAATAAATAAAGTAGGCGAAGTCGAACACGCCAATCAGCCGGCCGAGCGGCGACCATTTTCCGGGCTCATCGAACACAGCGTTGACTGGGGCGGAGAGCGCGTCGGCGAAGATGACCTTGAGGACAAGGCCGGTCAGGATCAGGCGCAGACCGGTCAGCGCGGTGGCAGCGGAGAAGCGGGATTTGAAATCGAACTGGGCGAGGAACGTGCCCCGCTCAATCGGGCCCGCGGTGACGAGGGGGAAGAACGCGAATAGGAGTGCGACGCGGGCTAGATCAGGCTCGGGCTCGATCACCTCGAGATAGACGTCGTACAAATAACCGAGTGCGACAAAGGTGAAAAACGAAATGCCAATCGGCAAGGCCAATGGCGCGAGCGCCGCCTCCGGTCCGTGTAGCAAGGGAATGAATCCGCCCGCGACTTGCAGGAAAGGCGCGAGATATTTGAAGCCAAGCAAGGGCAAAAGCAGCACGAGAGCGAGTAGGGTAAAAAGCGAATCGTGGTGCTTTTGTCGATCGGGTTTTCTCAGCGCGCGCGCGCCGAGAAAGGTGATGCAGGTGACGAAAAGCAACACGATCGCGTAGGCGCCGGAGAGCCGGAAGTAAAAATAATAACTGGCGATCAACAACAGCCAACGCCGCGGTGCCCCGGGGGCCAGAACGTGAAACAAAAGAAAAACGCCCAGCAGAAAGACGAGGTAGAGCGGATCGCTGAGCGGCATGGCTTTTGGGAGGCTATCCGAAAAGTAGTCGCGAACCGCCCGACGGCGCAAGCGCCGTCACCCATGCCGCCCAATTGCGGACTAGGTCACCCGCCCTAGCAGCGCCGTCATGCATTTCTGCAATTCACCGATGGGAAGTTCGATTGCGGGAGGGCGGGCGATCCAGACGAGGTAGGCCTTTTCCTCGGGCAGGGCGAGGTGGCGGCGATAGATTTCGCGCATGCGGCGGCGCAATTGCGTGCGCTTGTGGGCGGGCCCGACGCGCTTGGGGGTGAGGAAGGCAACGGTACCGGTTTCGCCGGACGGGATGGCGTCTCGTGCAAGGAAGCTGAGCGCCATCCAGTGGTTGGTAACGCGGCGGCCTTTGACGCGGGTGGCGTCAAAGACGGTGCGACGGCGGATGATGCGCGAGCGGGGGAGGGTTTCGGAGGCGGGCATTTAGTTTACCTCGCGCCTCGCGGAACCAACATGTCTGATAAGACTTATAGGTCCTATACGACTTAGAAGAGCTATCGACTGAAGCGGGAATTTCCGCGTCAGCGAGCAACGGTTACAGCCAAAGCTGATCGCCCGTCGAACAGCAGAAATTAACCGCGGGTGTGGCGGGCGAATTTGCGGGCGGTGCCAGCTCCGGCGAGGCGCTTGCGGCCCGCGGCGCGACGGCGATTGATGATCGCGCGACCGTTCTTGGTCGACATGCGCGTCAGAAAACCAAATTGGCGGACGCGACGTTTTTGAGAGGGCTGGAATGTACGTTTCATGGGCAGGGCTCCGTTGAGGGGATGACAAGCCTACAGGTCGCACCATTTAAGACAAGAGGATTTTAATGACTTCGTCGATCTCCGCTTCCTGGTTGTAAAAGTGGGGCGATAGCCGAAGGCAGGAAAGTCCGGTGCGGGTCTGGCGCAGGGAGACATCGACGCGGTTGTCGCGCAGTTTCTTGGCCATGCCAATGGCCTGCTCGGCGTTCTCGATCGCGATCGTGGTGATCCCCGATTTCTGCGAGCGCCGGTTGGCGAAGCCGATGACGCGGAACTTGTTGGCGAGAAGCCGGTCCTCTGCGTAGGTGCGCAGGTCGAGCAGGCGCGCCTCGATCTGCTTCACGCCCAAGCCGAGGATGAGCTCGAGGCTGGCCTTCATGCCGAGCAGCGCCAGCATGTTAAGCGCGCCCGGTTCGTAGCGGCGCGCACCCTGTTCAAACGCGATGTCGGGCTGCGCGACGAAGCCGGGAGAGCAGACGTTCCACGCGCCAACCAGCGCGGGCTTGAGCAGATCGAAGTTCTTCCGTTTGACATAAAAGATGCCGGCGCCGAGCGGGCCGAGCATCCACTTATGCGAATCGGCGGCGAGGAAATCGATGTGGCGCACGTCGATGGTGGTGGCGCCGAGCGACTGGATGGCATCGAGGCAAAAGAGAATGCCACGCCGGCTGACTTCCTCCGCAATGCCCTCGTAATCGAGGCGGAATCCGCTGAGGAAATGGCACGAGGCGAGGGCGACGAGGCGCGTCTTGGCGGTGAGGGCGTTGCGCACCAGCTCGGGCGTGATTTCGCCAACGCGCTCGGGCTTGAGCTCGACCACGCGCACCCCCTGGCTGGCGAGGCGGGTCCAGGGGTAGACGTTGGCCGGATAATCGTCGCTATAGCAGACGACCTCGTCGCCTTCTTTCCAGTCGAGGCCGAGAGACACGAGGCTGAGTCCAAGCGAGGTGGGCCCGAGCAGCGCAACCTCGTCGCTGTTGGCATTGATCAATCGCGCACTGACGCGGCGAATGCCCTCGATATCCGCCATGAAGTCCGGCTGTTCCTGCGCGAAGCCGGCTTTTTCCGCCTCGTGCTTCAGCGCCTCAACGCAAGGCCCCGGCAACGGTGCAACGCCGGCGTGGGCGAGGAAAATGCGCTTCTGCGTGACGGGGAAAAGGCGATGGCGGAGGGTTTCATCCGCGAGGATGTGGTCGATGCTGAGATCGACGTGGTCGTGATGCTTTTGCACTCAGCCAGGGTAAAGGAAAAAGGGAAAAGGTAAAGGGACGGAGGACCGATAGTCACTTCCCTTTTTCCTTTTAGCATTTGCCCGGCTAGAGCTGCTTGCTCTGGATCTTCTGCCAGTTCTCATCGGCGAATTCGCCGCGGGCGGACTTGGCCTGATCGTTCATCGCGGTCGGTGTGTACCAGCTAATGGAGACATACTTGGCATCCCGCGCGGCGAAGCGCTCGCCTGCGTCGCGGTCCTCAAAAAAAAGATCAATCACAATGGCATGGCGCTCCGCATCGGTGTGGCCGCCTTCGCGGGCCGCCGTGCGGTTAATGACAGCGGTGCCGGTATCGACGGCAAGGTAATGGCCCACGCCCGCAATGCTGACGACGCTGCCGTAGGGAATGATGTTGGGATCGACCGCGCAATGGCCATCGTGCAGGCGGACGCCGGTTGCGCTCATGCAGCGGCCGGTATAATAGTCGCCCTCGCCCGCCCAGTAGGCGGTGACGCGCGCCAGCCGGCCGCCCGATTCGCCGCGGTCGTTGTCGGAATTGAACATGAGTGGGGCGCCCGAAGACGTGCGCACCGGAATGGATCCGGCGGTGACGAGGGTGTTGTTGCGGATGACTGGGGAAGTGGAATGGTCGGCGACATGGGTACCGAGATGAGATTCGGCGGCCTTCTGCTTGGCCAGGAGCGCGGTGGAAGCGGCGCTGTGGGGATTCTCGTGCGAAGCAGTATCGGGGGTTGTCGTCGCCACGGATTTCTTGGCGTCCTTAGGCTTGGCGGCGGTGACAGCGCTGGAATCGGGAACCGCGACGGTGCCCTTGCCCGACTTCGAAGGAAGCAGGGCCTTCTCCATATCGTGGGCAGCATCCTTGGCCAGCAGGGGTGAACCCAAGCTGAGCAGCAGGATGCCGATCCAATAGAAATTCTTCATCATTATCATTATAAATTCTTGTTTACCAGCTAGTTACATAGTTAAAGCCCCGAACAAATGGACTTCCTCGAAGGCTTTTGACGATTGGCCTATGCAGATGCTTTCAAAAAAGCGAAAGCTCCGACTCAGGTCTGTTTCTGGGGAACCGGCTAAGAAAAGCCGGCTGCCAAGAACGTTGATCGCAACTCAGCGATTGAGGCGAAAAGTAGACAAACTGATAGATAGGGCAATCCTTTTTTTTACAAAATCTTCTGATTTCCCATAAATAAAACTTATGCAAGGGGTTCGGGAGGTCTGATTTTTTTACCTCAACGGACTAAAAGAGTGGTATATCCGGCACGCGCACTTATGAACCTGCTCATTACCGGCGGAGCCGGATTTATCGGCTCGGCCTTGATTCGTTGGCTGCTTTCCGCCGATGCGCAGGCGGAGCGGGACGCGCTGGGCTTGCGGGCGGTAGTGAACCTCGATGCGCTGACCTATGCGGGCAATCTGGCGAACGTGGCTGCGGTGGAAAGTCATCCGCTCTACCGTTTCGTGCGGGGCGATATCACCGATTCCGTTGCAGTCGGGCAGGTCTTCCGTGAGTACGCAATTACCTCTGTCATTCATCTTGCGGCGGAGTCGCATGTCGACCGCTCGATCGATGAGCCCGACCAGTTTATCAAAACGAATGTTCTCGGCACGCATCACCTCCTCGATGCGGCGCGGCGGGCTTGGCCGCGGGAAACGGCGAACCGTTTTCTTCACGTGTCGACGGACGAGGTTTACGGAAGTTTGGCCCCCGAGGACGCGCCGTTTACGGAATCGAGCCGGCACGCGCCGAACAGTCCCTATGCGGCGTCGAAGGCGGCGGCGGATCATCTTGCGCGCGCTTATCACCAAACTTACGGGTTGCCGGTGATAACGACAAACTGCTCAAATAACTACGGATCGCATCAATTGCCTGAGAAATTAATTCCGCTAATGATCCTGAACGCCTTGGAGGGCAAGCCGCTGCCCCTTTATGGCGACGGGCTGCAGGTGCGCGACTGGCTTTTTGTGGAGGACCACGCGCGGGGGCTCATCGATGCCCTGCTCCGCGGGCGGCCGGGCGAGGTTTATAATTTTGGGGGCGGAAGGGAGATCGCCAACCAGTATTTGGTGCGGGCGATGTGCGCCTTCCTGGATACGCTGCAGTCTCGACCACCAGGGACTTCCGAATCGCTCATCACGTTTGTGGAGGATCGGCCCGGGCATGATCGCCGCTATGCCGTGGATTCGACCAAAGCGCGGCGCGACCTGGGCTGGGCTCCGCGTGTTTCGTTGCCGGAAGGGTTGGTCGGAACGTTGAAGTGGTATCTCGCCAACCGGGACTGGTGCGAAGCGTCGAAGTGTCACCGCCAGCGGTTGGGGCTCGGCTAGCGCCGATCGAGGGTAGCGCATTTTTTTTGAAAAGGGGATACTCCGGGTGGGATTACCTTCCGTTCGCATGGTCATGAATTTCCGGCAGCTTGGGCTGCGCGACGAACGGGAGCACGAAGAAAAACTCGCTTCCTTTTTCCGGCTCGCTCATCACGCCGATTTCGCCCTGGTGGATGACCACCACTTCGCGTGCGATGGAAAGGCCCAGGCCGGCGCCGCTCTTCCGCGTTCCGGGCACGCGATAGAAGCGCTCGAAGATGTGCTCCTGATGCTCGGTGGAGATTCCACTCCCCTGGTCCTTCACCGAAAAGCGGATGCCGGGCTGCGTGGCGCGGGTTTTGCCGAGTTCGGCGCGGATCAGGACCTCCGTGCCTTTCGGTGAGTACTTGATCGCGTTGTTGATCAAGTTCGTGATGACGTAATCGACGCGCTGGCGATCGATGTGCACCGAGGGCAGGTCAGGCGCGACTTCGGTCTTCAGCGTGATGCTCGCGGTTGCCGCGATCTCCTTCATCTCGTGCGCCGCGCTTTCCACCAAGTCCCTTGGCGTGACATCGTCGAGGTACAATTGCGCCGCGCCCTGCTCCAGTTTCGCGAGATCGAGCAGATCGTTCAGCGTCTTGAGCAGGCGATCGGCGTCCTCCCGCGCGGTCAGGACCAGATCCTCCTGCTTTGCATTCAGTGGGCCGACCATTTTTTCGGCCAGCAAGTAGAGGCCCATGCGCACGCTGGTCAGCGGCGTCTTCAATTCGTGACTGACGGTCGCGATGAGGTTGCTCTTCACATCATCGAGCAACAGCATGCGGGTCACGTTTTCGAGAATCACCGCGACGCCGAAAACTTCCTTGTTGTCGTCTCTCAGCAGGACGATGCGCGGTAGAAAATAATGGTCCTGGCCGTCGAGGTGAAACTTGATCGCGTCCTTGAACAGCGTGGGCAGATAATCCTGCCCGCTGGCGCGCACCTGCTCCACTTTTTCGTCCACTTCCGCCGGCAGCCGGATGACGCCGGCGAAAAGCAGCTTCACCGCGAGCTGGTCGCCCTCCGGGTTGCGGAACTCGACTGCGCCGTGCGAATTCAGCACGAAGATCGGGTCGGGAAAGGAGGCGAGGGTCGAGCGGATCGTCATCGTCAGCCGCATCAATTCCTCCGAGGTGTTGGCCTTGTACTGGCGCAACTGCGCGGCCATCTGGTTGAACGACGTGGCGAGCACGCCAATCTCATCGGTGGAAAGAACCGGCACCGTCTGGTCCAGATTGCCGGCGCCGACCTGGCGGATGGATGAGGTGACCGATTCCAGCGGGCGAAGCAAGCCGCGGCTCAAGCGCGTCGAGGCGTAGATGGCGACGACGCCGGCGATGATCATAAAAAAGATAAGCAGCCGGATGGTCTTGACCACGTCATCGTGCGCCTGCTGGCCGGTGGTGGTCAGGCCCTTTTCATGCGCCACGGATAATTGATCGAGAATGTCGAGCAGGTTGGCCGTCTCCTTGCCCAGCGCATGCGCGGTCGCCTTCCACTGGCCGCCGGAATCTTCCGGCGCCTGCAGAAAAGCGCGCGCCTTGCCGTCGTAGGCCTTGAAGGCGGCGGCAATCTTATCGAGGTCCTCTTTTTCCTCCGTGCCATTGGGCGTGCGGGCATACTCGTCGTCGAGCGCTTCCTTAAAGCTCTTGCTCGCCTCGTCGAACTCGGTGCTGATCGAGGTGTGGTCGTTGGTTACGACGGAGAGGAGAGCCCCGGTCATCGCGGCCCCGCTCCGCTTCATCTGCTGCAGGTTTTGGCCTGAGCTGTCGTTGTCCCGCGCGATCTTTTCAATGCGCTGGCCCAGCTCGCCGCATTGGTTGATGGAGTAGAGCCCCATCGCGAGCAGGATCAGGCACAGGCACACGAGGCCGAGGGAGAGTCGGGTGCGGAGCATAATCAAGGCCGGCCGTCGGGGCCGGGTTAGGAGGCGGCAACAGGCTCCGGCTCGGTGATGGTCGAGGTCTTGGACTGCTGCTGCTCCGCCAATTCGGCGTAACGCTTGCGCTTACGGTAGAGCGTGGCGGGGTCGATGCCGAGGATTTGGGCGGCCTCGTCCATGCTGCCGGCGATCTCGATGATGCGCAGAATATGCTCGCGTTCGAGCTCCTCCAGCGTGACGCGATTGCCGATCATCGCGCCGGCCGGTTGCGAGCCCCGCAGGCTGTCCGGGAAATCGTTAACGTCGAGCTTGTCGCCCGCGGCCAGGATGACGGCGCGCTCGATGACGTTGCGCAACTCGCGCAGGTTGCCGGGCCAGGAATAACGCTGCATGGCTTGCATGCCTGCCGTGGTAAAGCCCTTGACGTTGCGGGCGCTCTGGCGCGCAAACATTTTCAGGTGTTCCTGTGCGATGCCGGGCAGATCGAGCGGGCGCTGGCGCAGCGGCGGCAGGTCGACCGTGATGACGTTGAGGCGATAGTAGAGATCCTCGCGAAACTTGCCTTGCTTGACGAGGTCTTCCAGCCGGCGATTGGTCGCGGCGATGACGCGTACGTTGGCCTTGCGCGGCTTGCTGTCGCCGACGCGTTCGTATTCGCGTTCCTGCAAAAGGCGTAGGAGTTTCGGTTGAATCTCCAGCGGCAATTCACCGATTTCGTCGAGGAACAGCGTACCGCCCTCGGCCGCCTTGACCTTGCCCCAGGTCTCGCCCACCGCGCCGGTGAAGGCGCCGCGCACATGGCCGAAGAGTTCGCTCTCGAGCAGTTCCTTGGAGAGACTCGGGCAGGCGACGGTAACGAATGCGTTGTCGCGTTGCGGTCCGGTCTTGTGCAGCGCGCGGGCCAGGATGCTCTTGCCCGTGCCGCTTTCGCCGAGGATGAGAATCGTGGCGGCGGAATTCGCGGCTTTTTTCGCGGTGTCGAAAATTTTGTTCATCGACGGTTCCTGCGAGGTGAAATTGGAGAAGGCGTCGGTGGGCGACATCATCGACTCGAGCTCGACCACGCGATTTTCCAGCCGCGTGCTGTTTTCGATGCGTCCGATCGACTGGCGGATTTGTTCCGGCGTAAAGGGCTTGGCGATGTAATCGACCGCGCCGCGCCGCATCGCCTCGACCGCCGTGTCGATGGAACTGTAAGCAGTGAAAAGGATGACGCTGAGTTTGGGCTCGAGCGCGAGCATTTTTTCGATCAGATCCAGCCCGTTCTCCGCGCCGAGGCGCAGGTCGAGGAAGGCGGCGTCGAAACTGTTTTTCTTCATCAGGCTGATCGCCTCGGTGCTGTTGGAGGCCTGCTCGCAATCGTGCCCGAGGGTTTCGAGCGTGACCGCGGTGGTTTTGCGAATGTGCGCTTCGTCGTCAATGATCAGGATTTGCATGGGTGTGAGGGGTGTTGGGGTCTACTACTACTTCCAGTTCGTGAGGTTGGTCTTCCAGTGTCTCTTCCTGGCCGAGAATGAGAAATCCGTACGGCGCGATGTTGAGGCGGCCGCTGTAGCTGAGGCCGTCATAGGGTTTTTTCTCGGCCGTGATTTCATCGCGCAGTTCGCCGATGCCGGAAAAATCCGAACTGTAACCCTGCCAATCGGCGCTGAAGCGAACGAGCCACTGCCCGCCGCGCGGCAGGCCAATGCGATAATTCTCGTGCGGCTGATGGCTAAAGGAGGCGACGACGATCACGTCATCCTTCGGTCCGCCTTCGGCCCAGCGATGGAACGCGATGATCTTGTCGTGGTCGTTGGAGTGAAAAATGTGGGCGAATGGTCCGGTCAGGCCCCTGGTGTTGCCGTAGTGATTGCGGCGCAAGTAGACAAGATCGCGGTAGAGTTTGTTGATGCCCTTGAACTGGTCGAGCTTGGACCAATCGAGTGCCTTGTCGTCGCGGAACCAGCCATCCTCGAGAAATTCCTGGCCCTCGAAGAGCATCGGGATTCCCGGTGTCGTCATCACCAGCCCTGCGCCGAGCGTGGTGCGTTTGCGCGCGAAGTAGCCAGCCGTGTCATTGGAATCGATGGCCTGCGCGAGGCGCGATTGGCCGTTGGCGTCCTGATCGTGCGAGTCGCTATAGATCACACGCTGGATGGCATCGAAATTATAGCGGAAGTTAATCGCCTCTTCGACGTCTTTCATGGAGCGGTCCTTGTCGTCGACCGTGATGAGTGCATTGCGCAGCGGATGGACAAACGCCGGATCCCACTGGGTGGAGAATCCCGCGCCGCCCTCGCCGACCGATTTGGTGAGCCAGTGATTGCGCTGCAGATCTTCCGCCACGGTCAGGCAGCCGGGGTAGTGACGGAAACATTCCTCATTGATCCACTGCATCAGCGTCCAGCCCTCGGCGATTTCGGTTTCCTTGTTGCCCTGCTCGCCGCGGGCGTTGCGGATGAAGAGAGTGGCGTCGAAGCGGAGGCCGTCGCAGTGGAAAGCGTCGAGCCAGATCAGGGAAGCGTCGCGCAAATATTGGCGGACCTCACCGCGGCCGAAGTCGGGCCGGTTCTCGCCCCAAGGCGTCCATGAGCGGGTGTCGTTATAAAAGTAGATGCCGCCCTTGTTGTTCTCGCTCCAGCCATCGTACTGCCAGAGATCGAGGTTATCGGGGCCAAAATGGTTGATGACGACATCGAGGATGATGGCGATGCCGTGCTCATGGGCGAGATCGACAAGGCGCTTGAAGCCGTCCGGCCCGCCGTAGCTGGCTTGGACTGCGAAGGGATTGGTAAGATTGTAACCCCACGAACGTTCGCCGGGAAAAGCCATCGGCGGCATGATTTCGAGCGCGTTCACGCCGAGACTTTTCAGGTAAGGCAGGCGATCGATAATCTGATCGAAGCCACCGGGCGCGCCGTTGGGGCCGGGCCCGAACGTGCCGACATGGATTTCGTAAAGAACGAGTTCGTTCCAACTCGCCATTTTGAAATCGGTTGATTTCCAAGCGTAGGACTCGTCGTCGTAGATGACGGAGAGCGCCGATTTCTCGTGAATCACACGCGCGTAGGCGTCGTTCTTGCGGAGCTTCTTGTCGCCATTGACGATTTCAAACTGGTACTGCTGGCCGGCGTGGGCGCCATCGACAGCGCGTGTCCACATGCCGCCGTCTTCGCGGCTGAGGGGATGCGCGGCGGCGTCCCAATTATTGAATTCGCCGACGACGGAAACGCTGTTTGCGTTTGGCGCCCAGACGCGGAAATGGGTCGAGCCCTCGATCGGGATCGCGCCCATGCCGCGCGGGTTAAAGATGGAGGTCTTCATTCCGGGACGACGCTTTAGATTTTGCGTCCGCCCAAGGCGAGCAGGCCTACGCCGCCGACAATGAACACCGCGCCAACAACGGGCGGCAGCCAGACCGTGTGATCTTCCTGGTGCTGGATTTGAATCGGGCCGAGATCGACATCCTTTTTGGTCTGCGTGTAGGTGAAGCCTTGGTAGACCAGGGCGAGGATTCCGAGGACGATGAGGACGATGCCAGCGAGTTTCATAAAATAATTCCTTTGGGGTTGGATCCTTTGGAGGGATCAGTTGGACTTAGGGTTCGCAGGTTAAATGCCATGAGGTATTTCGAGTTTTGTAATTACCTGATGGGTAGCGATTTGAAATAAATGAGCAACCAGGCGTGTAGGTTAAGATCCTTCTCGAATATTGCATTATGCATGTTGGAGGCAAGGGGACTTGCAAATTATTTATCGGGGCGGCCCCTACCTGAGACATCTCGAGACCACTGAGACCAGCTGAGATTGAGTGTTATGGAGTGAGATTCGGTTTCACCCCCAGATTTGCTCCGAGAGCTGCGGCGAACGATCAAATAGGACGAAAACATAACAATATGTTAACAAGAAGAGAATCAAAGTCAATAAGCAATCACGCATACGGATTGAGAATTCAAGCTGCGAGACCCGCGCCGCCTAATTGAAACTAAACCAGGCGCCGACCTGGTTAAAGAAGAGCTTCAGGGCCAGTGTCGGCGACTTTCCGACTTCTGTCATGATGCGCGGCGCGAGATCCTGCACCGGCTTTTGCGCGGTGCCGGAGAAGTGGATCGTCGTGAAATGGTACGGGCCCTCGTCGCGGGTGAAGATGGCCGACTTGGCGGTGGGCAACCACTTGAGGTAAGGATCGGTGAGGCCGAGCTCGACCTGGCCGCTGAGCGTCTGGTCGGCCGCGATGGTGATCGTGCCGGTAAGGCGGAAAACGCCCTCGCATTCCACCTCGAGATTTTCGGCGGACATCGCGCCGGCTTTCCAGCTCACGTCGGCTTGGCAAACCTTGAGCGCCATGTTGCCGGGATCCGGGCTATCCGTCAGCGTGACGAATTGCTTGATCTGCGGCAGGCCGCGCAACACGCCGTCAACGATCGCGATTGTACCGGAACCAGTTCCGGTTTCGAGGCCGAGGCCGGTGCTGGAATAATCGAAGTGGCCATTCATCTCGCCGGCGACGTGCGGTCGAATTTTTTCCGGCAACCACGGCGCGACTTTGAGCCCGGCCAAGTCGATTTTGAGCTTCATCGAGCGGTCGTCCTGCAAGCCGGCGTCGCCTTCGAGGCGGAGATAATGCTCGGGATGCGCTGCGTCTTCGCCCAGTTTGAATTCCGAACAATAGAGGCGCGGCTTGCGGACGAGCATGTGCGCGTGAATCACATTCAGAGCGGGCGTCACCGGCGTTTTGAATTGGCCCGTGACTGCGTCGTACTCAAAGTCGAGACCGTTGGCTTTCATGTCGAGCTGGGTGTCGTAGATGCCCGCATCCTTCGCCTTGATTTTCATCAAGATATTCGCGTCGTCGACTTTGATGTCCTTGAGATGGACGCGATAAGGCCAGAAATAGCCCCACCAAGGACGCCAGGGAACGCCTTTCGGCGCACCGGGAGTCGGCTGCGTTTGCTGCAGCATGACCGTGCCGTAATCGATGTGGCCCGAGTCGATTTCCCAACGTTGCAGGAAAAATCCGAGTGGGTTAAACGTGCCGGAGATATGATGGGCGTCGAGCGTGACGATCGCTTCTTGGCCGGTGGTGCCGGAGAAACTATCCGCATACATGCCAAGCTGGCCGATGCGATAAAGAGGCGAGTAGTTCGCCGTCAGCTTGAGACCTTTGGAGGTTTCTCGATTGAGCAGGTCCTGAAATTTCGGACTCTCAATCCATGGCGTCGCGCGATAGTCGAAAAAAATCGCGGCGAATATCAACGTAGGTAGGACCACGAAAGTGGTCACTAACCAAGGGCGGAGGTTTTTGATCGGAGGTCGGGGCATGTGCATAGTCGCGCCTCCGTGAGGACCGAAAAACCGGGCCTCGAATTTTTCGAGGCCCGGCCTTACCGTTACCTACACCCGCGGCGTACGTCCCGCGATGAGCGAAACGATGAACAGGACGAGGAAGACAAAGAACAGAACCTTGGCGATTTCCGCCGCGAGTCCCGCGATGCCGACGAAGCCCAGCACACCAGCGATGATGGCGATAATTAGAAACGTGATTGCATAGCTTAGCATAAGAGTCCTTTTTCTGAGGTTGTTTTGACATTTCTCGATATGCTAGGACCGTGCCAAGCAGGATCGAGCATGGCTTAAGCGGTTCATAAACAGGGTGATGCGAAAATTGGTTAACCGCGCGCGTTGCGCGTTATCAAGCGATTTGCAACCTCGGGCTCCGCCCGACTGTGAAAGTGCGCGATGGATTTCCATCGAGGTGATGCGGGTGGAAAGAAGAAAGCCCGGTCCGCCCTGCTCACAGGATGGACCGGGCTTTTGGAGCTAGATTCGTGATTAGCGAGTATACTTGTGGAGGAGATTGCGCACATCTGCTGCGGTGCTGCCGATCCGTTTTTGGATGCGGCCCACCAACTCGTCTTCCTTGCCGTCGGTATAGGCCAAGTCGTCGTCGGTGAGATCGCCGTAGGCCTGCTTGAGCTTGCCCTTAACGACGTTCCAGTTTCCCTTCAAGTTGAGTTCTGTTTCGTTCATAAGATACCTTTTGTGTGATGGTTGATCCGAAATGGTTTCGCATGGAGCGTGCCAGCGAACAAGGGGGCGCGTAACGCGTTGCTCACAATTGGCTTAGTTGCGTTTCCATTTTTCCGCGAACGGAATCGGCGCGCATCTTGCGAAGTCGTCCACATTCTTTCGTGCAAAAAGTTTCATTCGCGGGAACCAATCAGCGCCGGGTCGTGCCGATCGACTCTCTCGCGCAAGACGTTACGCTGGAGTTTTCGCGTTGGCATAGTGCCTGCAAATGGTTTCCCACGGGCATTCCGCCCAAGTCAAAAACAACGAAAGGTTACCTATGAAGTATGTACTGTGCGCTGCACTCTCGCTGGCGCTGCTAGGCTGTGGCGGCGGATCGCCGCTCACACTCACGCAGGAAAATCTCGACAAGGTCCACGACGGCATGTCGACCTCGGAAGTGCGCGGCATCCTCGGCGCGCCGACCGATTCGCATGACGAGCCCATCCCGATTGTCGGCGGCACGAAGACGACCTACACCTATCGCAACGACTCGAGCGAAGTGACCATCGTCTTCAAGAACGACCAGGAGCAATCCAAGACCGGCTCGTTCCATTAGCCGTTTGATTTAAGCAATTCGTCACTGGCGGAAGTGCATACCCAGTTGCCAGCCAACGGGGTATGTACTAGCTTCGGATTCGCGTGACTGTAGCATCGGACTCCGCCAAATTTTTAAAAGCGCTGAGGGCGGCCATCGCTTGGCCAGTTGGGGTGATTTTCTTCACGGCGCTGCTGCTGGTTGTTCTGATCGTCGAGATGTTCCATTACGTCGGCTGGGCCGATCATTCGTATCAGGTCCAAGTGCTGGCGGGCCACTGTCAGAATCAAGTCAGCAAGGTGCAGAACGAGGTTCGGGGCTTCATCATCACGGGCGACCGGACTTTCGTGGCGCCACTCGACGGCCAAGCCCTGGACCTGAACGAGAGCCTGTCGCGCCTCAAGGATTTGGTGCAGGACAATCCCCCGCAGGTCCAGAAAGTGGAAGCGATCATCGCGGCCAAGGACAGCTGGCTGACTCACCTGCGGAACATCGTGACGCAACAACCGCTGGGCCAGCCGGAGAATGCGGCGCGTACGGTGCAGGCGCGCGATTTAATGAACGAGGTGGTCGTCAAGTTCGACGACTTCAATGGCGTCGAGGAGCAATTGCGCGAAGCCCGGGTGGACAACGTGCAACGGATGAAGACGTTTCTTCTCTACGGGGGCGGCGGACTCTTCATCGTACTGGCGCTGACGGTGGGCGAGTTGGTGCGGCGTCATTTCACCCGCCTGGCGACGGATCATCGCAACGCGCTGCGGACGATCGAGCTGCGCCAGACGGAGTTGGAGGAGCAGAAGGAGTGGTTCCGCGTGACGCTGGCTTCCATCGGCGACGGCGTCATCGTGACGAACGATGAAGGGCGCATCGTTTTCATGAATTCCGAGGCCGAGGAGCTGACGGAATGGCGCGCCGCGGAGGCTTCGCTCAAACCGCTGCGGGAAATTTTCAAGATTATCAACGAGGACACGCGCGTAGCAGTGGAGGACCCGGTCGACAAAGTTTTCCGCGAGAAAAAAGTCGTCGGGCTGGCCAATCACACCATCCTGATTTCGCAGCGCGGGCGCGAATGGCCGATCGAGGACAGCGCGGCGCCGATCTACGACGCGGGCGGAAAAATTCTGGGGGTCGTGCTCGTTTTCCACAACGCCACGGACATGCGCCGGGCGCAGAAGGCGCTGAAAATTCATTCCGAGGACTTGGAGAAAAAAGTGGCGGAACGGACGCTGCACCTGCAGCAGACGGTGATGGAACTGGAGGCGTTTTCCTACACCATTTCGCACGATTTGCGCTCGCCGTTGCGCGCCATGCAGGGCTTCGCGCAGGCGCTGGGGGAGGATTATTCCGCCAAGCTGGACGACACGGGCAAGAACTACCTGCAGCGCATCCAGAAAGCGGCGGAGCGGCTCGACCGGCTGATCCAGGATTTATTGGCCTACACCCGCATCTCGCGCGAGGAGACGCCCTTGGTGCCGCTGGACCTCGATAAATTTCTCCACGATATCGTCGAGCATTATCCCAATTTTCAACCGCCGGCGGCCCGTATCGAAATCAAGCACGTGCTCCCCCGCGTCATGGGGCGCGAGGCGGCGTTGACGCAGGTCATCTCCAACCTGCTGGGCAATGCGATCAAGTTCGTCCCCGCCGGGACCGAGCCGCACATCCGGCTGTGGAGCGAGGACCGCGG
>CAZZWT010000027.1:0-16380 GCA_964657775.1 uncultured Candidatus Methylacidiphilales bacterium
GGCCCAGGCTTTGAGTTCATTCGCGCGCGCGTCGCTGTAGCCGCCGGAATTGGGTCCGGGTGGATACTGGCCCACGCGCAGCCCCTCGATCAGCGTCAGTGCCTCCTGCCCCATCGTCGATCCTTGCGTATTCTTCACCGGCGATTTCTCCAGCGCGATGGAGGCGCATGGCTCCTGCGAATCGGCCAGCGCGAGAAGCCCGGGCAGATCGGATCGGGTGATCCAGTTTTTCACCGGTTCGTGGAAAATATATTCGTCCGTTGGTGGCACCTCCATTTTCAGGGACTGAAGAAATTCCACAGGCGTGACGCCCCACAACTGGGTGACGTCGTCGAGTTGCGGCGGCAGAATCGTCGCGCTGCGCGAGGTCAGGACCAGCGTGTCCGAGTCGCCGTTGGTCCCCACGATCAAATCGGTGTGGGGGGCGCCGTCGCCCGGCTCGGTCACGATGTAGGCCAGAAGGATCGCCGCCGCAAAAGCAAGGACACATCCCCAGATGACGAATCGCGCAGACATGATTTTCGAAGACGAGCGAGGCTTACGGGAACGATCCGCCGTCCGGTTTTGGGGCAGGGGGATTGACCGGCGCGGCGTTGGTCGGCGTGCTGTAATCCTGTACCTTGGCGATCGGCGCGACGGGGATATTGGCATCATCCGGCGCGGCGGTCATGGGGGCCGGCGCAGGCGTGGGTGCTGGTGTCGGCGCGGGTACCGGCTGTTGCTCCACTGCAGCAGGCGCGGGTGGTACCGGTTGCTCGATGAAATTGGTGGCGATTTTCGCGACGGGAATGTTGTCCTCGTTCGCTGCGGGCGCGGCCGGGGCAATTGGCGCAACGGGGGCCATCGGAGCCGGCTCAGGATTTGGCGCAGGTGCAGGAGCGGGCTTCGGGCCATAATCGGGCGCGGGAATCGGATCGGCCACGGCATTCGTCGTGATCGGCGCGGAGGGCGGAATGACCACCATGTCGGTATTCGTCGCTGCGTTCGTGACCGGCGCAACGATTTCGCCCGAGGTCGCGTCGCCGGGGGCTGTCACCTTTACCACCGCGTTCGTCGTCATGGCCGGCGTGTTCGCCTCCTTCTTCTCGCCTTTGTCGGTCGAGGCGGTCGCGTCCGTTTTCTTTCCGCCCTTGTCATTGCCGCCTTTGTCACCGGCCTTGTCGCCCGGCGCGGGACCTTCCTTCGAGAGATCCACCGGCTGCGCTTTCGGCGTGTGGGCCAATTGCCAGCAGACATTCCCCAGCAACGCACAACGCCAATAATGGCGCAGCGAATCGAGCGCCGAGGCATCGTCATTGGCAATGCGCGCATGCGCCGCGCGCTCGTAAATCATCGCCAGCACGGAGGGATCGATCTCCGCCTTCACCGCAAAACCGATGCCATGCCGCGCGCCGATGTCGGCCATCTGCAGCAGCGCGTCGAGCTTGGCGTGGTCCTTCACGTGCCATTCGTGCGTGGCGGGATCGATGGCCCCGCCCAGGCGCAGGTATTTCTCGTCCAGCGTCGCGATTTCGCAATCGTGGTTCACCCAGATCAGGCACTGCGCCACATCGGAGATCTTCTTGTTCGCCGACGCCGCCACCACCGTGTGCGGGGGCAGGAAGGTGTTGCCGGGATCGAACCCCACCGCGCTGTCCGACGAATTGGAATTAAGCTTCACCGGTGCCGCGTTCGTGGAAGCGGGCGTCGAATCCGCCGGCGCGGCCGGTGCGGCATGGGCCGCATCTTCATCGGCATTCTGCTTCTTGCGCTGGTGCGTGTCATAGTCCGACTTCACCTGCTTCAACACGTTGACATAGGCCACGAGCCGCGGATCGAACAGCAATGCATCGCGCAGGTCCGTCGCGCGAATACCGTCGGTGAAACTGCGCGCTGTGGCCAGTTGCGCGGGAATCAATTGCGGCAACAAATGCGCCGCGTTTTCATCGACGGTGGAGAGACTGTCCTTTGTTAGATGATTGAGCAGCCCGGAGTAAAAATCGGCCTGCGACAGAAGGTATTTGCACTGCTCGTTGGCGAAGAGAATCGCCTCGCGCGCCCGGTCCTTCTCGCTTTCGGTCGCGTCGGAGCGTTGGGAAAACGTCTGCTTTGTGACCAGGGCCGAGCCTTCCAGTTGCGCGTTGATCTCATAGGCCCAATCGGCCATCTCGGCCACGAGCACGGCGCTTTCCAGCGTGCTTTGGTCGATGGCAGGCGGATTCATCAGGCTCTGCAGGTGATCGTGCAGATCCTGGTTCGTCGCCAGCGCCGTCTTCACGTCAAAACTGGCCCGCGTTTGCCCGGCCAGCGCGTTGGCGCCGTTCATCCGCCCGTTGGCGCGCACGAAAAGCTGGTACGCCACATAAACCTGCCCCGCGCGGTAGGCCTCCTGGCCCGACTCATAGTCGGCGTAGATGCTCTTCCAAATGGCGCCAAGGCGCGGCGGATAGCTGCCCAGCTCCGATTCCTTCGGCGCGAATTTCAGGCCCGAGGCCGCCTCACTCTGCTCGCGACTGGCGTGGTCGTCGATATAGGTCGCAACCTCGTTACTGTACTTCGGCACGGAACTATCGAGCACCGCCGTGTCGGGCAGGGGATCGTTCATCGTCGTCTGGGTGGCCGTCACGAGGTCATCGACCGGGACGCACTCGAGGTGGAGATCGGCCGCGTGCCGCACGATGTTCACCACTTGGCCGGAGGCATCGGTGTCAAAGCGCTGCACGGTGGGGATGATCACGCGGGTCATGCCCGCACTGGCGGCGGCTTCGAGGCGCTCCAGCATGTGCGAGACCGGACCGAGCGAACCGTCCGGGTTGAGATGGCCGATGACCACCGTCTTGGGCGGATAAGGCCGACGCGCCGAGGTGGCAATCATGCCCACCGCGAGGGCCGCGTCGATGCCGGTGCCATCGGTGATCGGGGTTTGCAGCACCTTCCAGCGCGCGCCTTCCCACGGCTCCTGCCACGCGAGCGCGCTGGCCAGCGAGGCGTTCCACAATTGCGCGGTAAAGAGCGGCGCGGCCGGGTTGTCCGCCGGAAGGTCGAGCGTGAAGCTGGCCGCGTCGTCATTCGGCCCGACGTCGGGCGCGGAATTCCAATGCAGGCGGATCGGTGCGCACTTGGCCGACTTGCCGTCAGGCGTGAGATAGGCGAGGGGGACTTCCTGCTCCGTTTCGATGGAGGAAAGGACGAGCGGGGCGCCCGTCGGTTTGTCCTGCGCGAGCAAGGGCTGGAAGGAAGGCTGGAGGACGACTGCCGCGGCCAAGCCCGTTACCCGGGCCATTCGCCAAACATCAAGGGGAGGCACCCCACAGCTACGCATTGATCGAGCCTAAACAGCTTTCTTTTGGTGCGCACGCCTAATGAAGAAGCGCGAGGAGGGGGAGAAGCGGGCCCGGGTCCGCTTTCGGTGCGGGCCGGAAATAGAAACCGGGCGCCCAGCTTCTATTTTGCGGCCCGCCAGCGAGGCGGACCAACGTGCGCCGCAGCCCGGCTTCGCTCTCGACCGCTGCCGAAACCCAAAACGGGAGGTGTCGATCTGCGGGCCGGACTGCTGCGCAAAAGTTACGAATTAACCCGAACGAGCGAGGCGGCCAAGACGGCTTCGCCGCGCGATTCCTCAAAATCATGGAGCATGACTTGGGAGGTTTCGATTTCAGGGAGCGCAAATTCTTCAAACACGGTGCCATCCTTGGCGATCCAAGTGGAACGACCTTCGATTTGTTTGGCGGCGACATCAAGACCGGTCAAAAGGACAGAAAGCGCCTGCAGAACGGCGTAAACTCCAACACAGGCGGCTAAGATTTCGATAGGCATATTGTGCTTTCCTTTTCTTTCGTTATGTCCAAAGAGTAGTTCAATTTTAGTCGTGAGTCAACAAGAAAAACGGCATTATTTGCGTATTTTTCAAAAAATATTCATCAAAAATAGGTAAATATTGCCCTTTGTGGTGATGCCTGAATCGATCTTCACGCTTCTTAGGTTGGTTATCGGATTGATGTTAAGGGATATGAGTCAAAAAGTGATTTTTTGTGCCATAACGTGCGAAATAACGTAATCGCATTCAAAGAGTTTGTCCTAGTCAATTTACTTATCTTTGAGGCCCTCCACGTGAGCACTGCGGGGGGTAGGCCTACCATGAACGCTCATCGGGGGATGGTTGCCTCGACCACCGGCTCAGATCGTCTCCTAACGGTACCTTCCGTGCGCGTGGTCAAGAAAGGAGCGACTTTCGCGCACCGCTCCGGCAAACTCACCTGCATGGATATTGTCGAGGCCACCCGGCGCTTCGAAGAGTGGCTGCGGCGCCAGATCCCGGTGGTCGATCGCGACCTCGCCTACAAGCACGAGCAGATGCGGGCCGATCCTTTCCGGTTCTTTCGCGCCACCTTTTATCGCTGGGCGCAACTCTGGCCGAAGAACTGTCCGAAGCTCGCGCGGGCGGCGGAGGTCTACGCGGTGGGCGATCTTCACCTCGAGAATTTCGGCACCTGGCGCGATGCGGAGGGCCGGCTCGTCTGGGGCGTAAACGATTTCGACGAGGCGCACCCGATGGCCTTCACCAACGATCTGGTCCGGTTGGCCGTCAGCGCCCTGCTCGCGGCGAAGTCATCGTCGAACTTCAAACTGACGCCGGCGGAAATCTGCGCGCAGCTCGAGAGCGGCTATCGCGCGCAAATCGAAAAGGGCGGCGAGCCATTCGTGCTGATGGAGGCGCATCCCCGCTTGCGCGCGATGGCGCTCCAGGATTTACGCCGCCCGGCGGTTTTCTGGAAACGGATCGAAGCCAAGACGGTCGCCCTGAAAGTGACGCCGCCCGATTCCGCGTGCAAGGCGATCGCGAAAATTCTGCCGCGCGGCGCGAAGGCCGAATATCGGACGCTCAAGGCGCCGAAAGGGCTGGGCAGTCTCGGACGCCGTCGCTTTCTGGCCTTCATCGAGTGGCAGGGCGGCCACATGGGGCGCGAGGCGAAGCAGGTGGTTGGCTCAGCTTTCCTGTGGGCGGCGGGTCGCGGCGGCGGCCAGAAAAATCGGTGGCTGGAGAAAACCGTGAGCGCCGCCGTGCGCTGTGCCGATCCCTATTATGAAGTCCGCCGGGGTTGGCTCGTGCGGCGGCTCGGGCCCGATTGCAGCCGGATCGACATCGACCAGCTCGTGCATCACGACGAACATTCAGCCCTTCTCTACAGCATGGGCCAGGAGACGGCGAACATTCACCTTGGCACGCCCAAGGGTCGCCGCCGCATTCGCGAGGGGCTGGAGCGTCTGCCCTCGAACTGGCTCGCAGAAGCAGCGCGCCTCATGTTCAAGCAGAGCTTGAAGGATTGGAACCGATTCAAAAAGTAGTCGTGTTCGCGAGGGCGCGCCACCATCAAAGGCCTGCCGCCCAACCTCTGTCGTCGCCAGCGGAATGCTCCTTTTCGCGGGCATTAATCGATGTTATCGGCATGGAGTAAGCGATTCTTTAGCCTTTTTTTCGCCGGTTCCTTCTCGCTTCCAGAGGTAACAGTAGAGTTGGATTTCATCCGGGGCTCCAAAACCGCTCGATGGCATGACAAGTGCTAGCGGCCCGAAAACACGACGCTAAGTGTTTTCGTTTCAGCCGAAAAATCCGACACGCCCTGTGTCCCAAGTCCCGCTTTCGCAGGGCTCATTTTACCTCTGATAGGGGCGCTGTGACCGCCCTGAAAAAAACCGGGTGGCATGGCCAGTGCAAAGAAGAGGGCACAGACAAAGTCGACGCAACCCTGCCCACGAAATTAACCGGACCAAAACTATGCGTAACAAAATCACCCATTTTCTTACCGCCCTCGCCATCACGGTCGGGATGATCACCGCCTCCGCCACGCCCGCCTCGGTCACGACCGTCCCCCATGGCATGATGTCCTTCAAGCTCATCCACGGCACCACGAACTACCTCAGCCTGCCGCTGACCAATTCGGAGATTTACACCAGCACGGTGGATGTGGTGACCAGCAACACGATCTCCGTCAGCGACACGCCGGCGCCCTTCACCACGTCGCTCGCGGTCAGCGGCTCGCCCTACTTCGTCAAGTTCCTGAGCGGGAATGAATCGGGCCGCGTGATGTTGATCACCGGCAACACCAGCAGCGTCCTGACCCTGGATACCGCCGATCACGCCACGGGGTTGCCGATCGCGCTCGATACCGCCAATTTCAACGTGCAGCCGGGTGACGCGTTCGAGATCTTCCCCGGCGACACAATCGCCTCCATCTTCGGCGACAACTCGGCGCAGCGCCCGCTGATCCTGGCCGGCAACGACACGGCGGTCAATGCCGACTCGGTTTCGCTTTACACCTCGGTCAACACTCCGGCGACGAGTTATTTCTTTAGCACGATCGACAATCGTTGGGAACAGATTGGCACCGGCAGCAACGCTAGTGCAAATGCGACCATCATCTACCCCTACTCCGCTTTCGCGGTGGACCGCCGGATGAACCAGACCGATGTCACGCTGGTGGTGACCGGCCGGGTGACGGGCGTGGCCATCCAGACCAAAGTGGTGGGCATGGGCACGGTCTTGAGCTCCACTCACTGCGCCACGGACGTGAAGCTCTCGCAGATCCAGTTCGGTTCCAACTGGGTGACCGGCACGAGCGTCACCACGGTCGATACGCTGAGCGTCTGGAATCGGTCCGTCAACCACTTCGATACCTACTACCAAATGCCCGATTCGACCTGGCGCAAACTGGGTGACGCGGTGACCGACCGGAGCAATTTCGCCATCCCGGCAGGCACGGTGACGGCGATCGCCAAGCGTGAAGTGGTGACGGGGGCGAACACGTTCCTCGCCTCGGCCCTGCCCTACACTCCTTAAGGCGCGACCGGCTCCGCCACCTTTTTCCAGCCATGGGCGGCCTCGTCCGCAAGCTGGCGGCAATACTCGAGCGTATCGATCTCCCGCGGCGTCTTGTCCTCGCGAATGCGCAGGATGCGGGGAAAGCGCAATGCATAACCGGAGGCATGGCGCTCGCTGCGCTGGATGGTGTCGAAGGCGACCTCGAGCACGACATCGGGCTGGACGAGGCGATAGCGCCCTTTTTCCTCGAGCGTGTTCTGCAGGAAGTGATCGGTGTAGTGGGCAATTTCTACATCCGTGAGACCCGAATACGCCTTCCCGACCGGGAGCAGTCGATCGGTCGCCTCGTCGCGGATGGCGAAGGTATAATCGGAAAGGACGTTGCGCCGCTTGCCATGGCCCCACTCGACGCCGACCACCACGACATCCAGCGTGGCGTAGGCCTTCTTCAATTTCAACCAAGAGAGCCCGCGCCGTCCGGGCAGGTAGATCGATTGCGGATCCTTGGCCATAAGGCCCTCGTTGCCGCGTTGCCGCGCCTGCAGGAAGGCGGACTCGATCGCCGCAGCGCCGCTGACTTTCTGAAGAGGCGCGCGCTCGACCTGCGGCACAAGCGGGATCGCATCGAGCTGTGCCCGGCGCTCGGCCAGCGGGAGCTTGAGCACGCTCTTGCCGGCGTAGCCGAGAAGATCGTAGAGCCAGAGCGAGATCGGAATTTCGGTGCCGAGGAAAAAATCATCGCCCTTGCGACCGAGTCGCTTTTGCAGTTCGGCGAAGGGCAGAGCACGACCGTCCTGCCACGCCAGCAACTCGCCATCGGCGATAAAATCGGCATTGATGAGGCGTACCTGTTTTGCGATGTCAGGAAATTGCGCGGTGATGCGGCGCAACTCACGGGAGTAGAGCTCCACCCGGTCGCCCGACTTGTGGACTTGGCAGCGGATGCCGTCGTATTTTTCCTCGATCCACACCGGATCGCCCAACCGCTCCGCGATCGCCTCGGCTGTGGGCTCGGGGCTGGCGAGCATGAAGTGGATCGGGTGAAAAGGGCGCAGCTCCGTTTTTTCCAGCGTACCGGCGCGGGCGGCGAGGGCGGTCGCGCCCAGGTCACCGCTTAGCATGTTGGCCTCGCGGATCGCCTCGGTGGTGCGCTCAAACGCCGCGGCGAGCGCTTCTTCAACGAGGCCTTCCTTCAGCCCGATGCGCAGGTCGCCGGTGATGATCTTGATCAAGTATTTCGCGGCGAGCGGATCGAGCTTCCGTAAACGTTCCTGCAAGAGTTGCTGTTTCGGCACGGGGCCGCGCCGCTCCGCCAACTCGGTAAAGAAGGCGGGTAAATCGGAAATCGGCCACGGCTGCGGTTCGGTGTGGCCTTGCAGAAGTGCCTGCGCGGTTTCCCCGCTGTCGCTGTATTTTTGGTAGACCGAGCGATAATCGGCCTCGGTCATTTGGGAGAGCGTCAGCAGCGACGCCTTGATCACAGCCCACCCGCAACTAAGCGTGCGCGTGTCGGCGGCGGCGAAAGGCCGGCCCGTGAATGAAATCGCGGCGGGCCCGAGTTCTTCCGGAGCCAAAGCGGCGAAGTAGGTTTTGAGCAGGGCGGTTTTCTCGAGTTTGCTCGTGGTTGTGCGGATTTTTTCCGCGACTTGCGCGAAGGCGAGGAGATCGTTTTCGGCGACGGTGATTTCTTTCGCAGGCGCCGCTGTTGGCATCGTACGCAACGGCGCATGGTTGATTTTCTCGAGCGAAATCTCGAGCTGGTTCGGCAGGCCCAGCGCCCAGGCTTCGATGCCGCGCTCGCGCAAAGTGCGCGCAAATTCCTCGACGAAACCGTGCACGGTATAGACCCGCTTCGGTTGCACGACATCGACAAAATAAAGGAGTTCGTTGTAATCCGCGTGGTCGCTGAGCGGGAACGCCGCATCGCATTGGTAACGGTAAATCGAGGCGGGATCCATCGCCCAACCCGTGATCATGGCTACCCGGCGCGGTTTGATCTTCCTTAGCCACGCCGTCTGGTTCACCTGCGGCGGACAGATCACCACATGCCCGTGCACTTCGGTGAAGGTGTAGGGCCGCCACTCCGGAAATGTGCGCCCGAGTTCTTCATAAATGCGCGTCATCTTCTGCGTTTGCGGGTGCAGCATGATCGGCAGTCCGGCGTCGGCGAGACAGGCGATCAACTCTTGGCTTTTGCCGAGCGAATAGCCGAGCAACACCGGCACCTCGCCGTCCTCGATGGCCGATTGGCAAAAGTGGACGATGGCGGCGAGCGTCTTCTCCGCTGGAGGAAAAATGTAGCGGGGCAGGCCGAAGGTGGTTTCCATCACCACCACATCGGCGCGGGGCGGTGCGGCCGGTTCGGCGGAAAGCCCGGCGCGCATTTTAAAATCGCCCGTATAAAGAAACGTCTCGCCCTTGCGTTTGAGTTCAAGCATTGCCGAACCAAAAATGTGGCCCGCCGGATGGAGCCGCAGTTCCGTTTCGGCATCAAACGTGTAGGGCGTGTTGTAAGGCAGCACGACTTCCTCGCGCTCACCCGGCATTCGCGAGGCCATCAGCCGCTGCGTGCCTTCGGAGGTGATAATGCGCTTGTGCTGGCCGAGGTGATCAAAGTGAGCGTGCGAAATAAAGGCACGATCAACCGGCTGACGCGCGTCGCACCAAAGATCGATTTCCGGCAGGTAGATACTCCCGCCCCGCATTTCCACCTGCCAGGACATGTTCTCTATATTAGATCAGGATTTGGTGATGGCAAAGAGCGTCATGGCTAAGTCGAGCTAACGCTTAAGTCTTATTCTATTTGATTAAACAGATCTGCGTTGCGAGGCTTTCAGATCGACTTAAGTTAAAGGATGAAAACGATTGCTCTTCTTTTAGGCGCAGTGTTCCTCGCCCTCACGGCGGCTTTGGGGACGGCGCAAACGACAGTCACCACGACAACAACAACGACGACCGCAGCCAGTTCCGCGAGCGATGCCGTGCGGATCGCGAAAGATGGCGTCGATCCCAGCTTGCGCGATCATGTCGTCTCCGTTTACGGCGTTGGCACCCCGGTGGCGATTCAAACGTGGTGGGTTATTTTCTATGACGGCTCGGTCTCTTCGCATGGCCGCGCGGTGAAGGTGGAAAACGGCGCGATTACGAAAACCTACGAAGCCAAGAGCGGCGTGGTTTATGACACCCAGTTGACCTTCGCGCCTTCTCAGGTGACCGGCGAAGGTCCCGCCCTCGCCGCTGCTCAGAATTATGCCGCTCAGCATGCCATTGTCTATGACAACGTCCGGGTTCTCTTGCGCAACACTACTACGAACCAAGCTTTCCGCTGGCGCGTCGAACTGCTGAACGGCGCATCAAACAAGGGATTCGTCTTCGCCGGCGCAACGGACGGAAGCTTTGCCATGTACGCCCCTCCCGGCTCGGAGCCGACTCACACCAGCGCGGCTACCGGAGGCGTCGCGGGCGATGTCCAGCATGCGGCCAATCAGGTGAAGAGCACTTTCCTCGGCATTGGCGGCGATCTGCAGGAATTCTTCACCGGCGAACGCACGGTTGACCAGTAATCCCAAGCGTGGGTAAGTAGGGCGTGCATCACAGTTGGCTGCATTACGTCGTCAACTGGATGCATGTCGTTCAGTCGGCGGGCATGTGGGGTTGGCTGATATTCATTGGCCTCTACGCCCTGTGTTGCCTTCTTTTTATTCCCGGCTCGATTCTCACCCTTTCGGCTGGTGCGATCTATGGCTTCTGGTTCGGCAGCGCGCTCGTGCTGATCGGCAACGGACTTGGTTCCCTCCTGAGTTTATTGATCACCCGGTATTTCCTCCGTGATTGGATGAACAAGAAACTCGCCAAGTATCCCAAACTTCGCGCCATCGAGAAAGCGGTGGCGGATGACGATTGGCGGCTCGTCTTTCTCACGCGCCTTTCGCCGATCATGCCGTTTAGCCTGATCAATTACTCGCTGGGCCTGACGCGAATCCCGGCTTGGCGCTTCCTGCTCGCACTGGAACTCGGCGCAGTTCCAGCCACATTTGTTTATGTCTACATCGGAACGCTGATGGGCAGCCTCGCTCAAATCGGGCCCGACCTGAAAGCGCATCGTCCCATCGAGTGGACCTTCCAGGGCGCCGGGGTAGTGGTCGCGATTGGCGTGACGATTTATGTCACACGCTTGGCCACGAATGCGATCGATAAACGGATGGGACGGCAGAAGAAAAGCTAGCCTGCGCCATCTACTTTCTTTCGCCGAACAACTCCAGCAAGCGCTTGGTTCGATAAGCGAAAATCCGCTCCACATCCTTGCGCACAAACAGCCAGTTGATCAACGCACCGCCGCGCGGGCGATAGCGCACGTGGTCCTCGCACAACGTGCCGCCATCGCGCTCCGTGAAAACATGCGTGTGGTGCCACAGCGTATACGGCCCGCTCAACTGCGTATCCACAAAGCGATGGGGCGGATCCCAATCCACGATTTCCGTCCGCCATTGGATCGGAATGCCATGGATCTTGATCCGGTAATCAATCAGTAACCCGGGCCGCATCACGATCGGTGCGGGTGTCAGCACTTCGAACTGCAACCACGGCGGCGTCAGCTCCTCCAGGTTGCGAGCCTCGCTGAAAAACGGGAAAATCTCCGCGCGCGGCCGTGGCAGCCAGAGTTCGGCATCTAAGGTGTATTCGCTCATAGATAAGAAACGCTCCACAGCCCCGCTAATAAACAGAATCTCGTTCACGATTAGCCCTTTGTCGATGCTTTACCTCGTAACATATTGATTTCGCGCGGCGGAGGCGGATGCTTACCTCATGTAAAACAGAGGCACGATCAGTCGCCCCACCCGATCCCGTGGCGGCGCGGCGCTACGTCACTTATCGCATCCGGCGTGGGCTGGAGATCATCGCGCTGCGCAACCACGTGCCGCAGACCGCGTCCATGTGGGAAACGCGCATGTACGATCGCGTCATGCGCCTGAACGATGCGCAAAATCCTTCCGGCACGCCGACGGACGAGTGGCTCGACGCGGGTCTCGGCGCGCTCAATTTGGGCAACGAGCTCCTGCGCCTGCGCCGCTGGCTGGAGACGGAGACGATGTCGGCCGAGGTGCGCGCTTCCATGACGAAGGTCATCGCCGCCTTTGGCCGGTTTCTGCCCGAGCCGCAGAAGGTCGAGGTCATCATCAAGGAACAATCGCGGAAACTCTCCGGGCTTGATCCCGGCGTGGGAGTGCCCGAACGTAAGGCTTGGGCGCGCGTACTGGGGGCCTTCGCGGAAATGGAGACCTACCTCGTGGCGCACCCACGCCTGACCAAGGCCCAATCCATCACCTGACCATGCTGAAAGAAATCAACATCTGCGGCGTCTACTTCGCGCCCTTCGCGGGTTACCTGGTGGCAGCGTTGATCCTGTTCTTTCCCATCCACCGGTTCTTCGATCGCATCGCCATCCAGCGTTGGGTCTGGCATCGCCATCTCTTTGACGTCTCGATTTTCGTCATTATCCTGTCGCTCATCGGCCTGATGTTCTAGCTGGAGTATTCACCATGGCTTTCCTCGCACCTTCCAAACTCGATCCGCTGACCGCTCGGCGTTACGCCGTCACGGGCATCACCGTGCTCGTGGCTTTTCTGCTTGCTTACGCACTTTGGTGGCATTACCTGCGCTCGCCCTGGACCCGCGATGGCCGCGTGCGCGCGGAGGTAGTGAACGTCGCCTCGCAGATTTCCGGGCAGGTGATCAAGCTAGACGTTATCGATAACCAGACGGTGAAGAAGGGCGATCCGCTATTCGAGATCGATCCGGTCGATTACAAGCTCGCACTCGATCAGGCCGAGGCCATGGTGCAGAGCCGGCAACTCGCTCTTACCATTGCGAATCAGGATTCGGAGCGGCGGCAAAAGTTGGGCGCAGAGGCCGTTTCGGCGGAGGAGCGGAACACCTCGGCTAGCAATGCGCAGGTGGCGCTGGCCGCCTATCAATCCGCCGTGGCAACGCGCGACCTGGCCAAGGTGAACCTGGGGCGAACCACGATTGTCTCACCCGCCAACGGCTACGTGACGAACCTGACCCTGCGCGTCGGTGATTACGCCACGCCTGGCCAGACGAAGCTGACCGTGGTCGATAGCGATTCGTTCTGGGTCGTCGGCTACTTCGAGGAGACGAAGCTGCCGCGCATCCACGAGGGCGATTTCGCCCACATCCGGCTGATGGGGTGGCACCCGGAAATCAAGGGACATGTGGAGAGTGTCGCGCGCGCCATCGCGGATACGAATGAGAATTCCAGCGGCCAGGGTCTGGCCAATGTCGATCCGATTTTCACCTGGGTGCGGCTGGCGCAACGCCTGCCGGTGCGTATCAAGATCGATCAGGTGCCGGACAAGTTGACCATTGCCGCGGGGCAGACGTGTACGATCGTGCTGGATCACGGCCGGCAGGTGGAGGCGAAGCCGGAGCCGGTGCCGTAGCAACCTCGGTGGGTGGTCCGGGCTACTTGTTGCCAGGATCGTCCCGCAGCGGCGGGACGACAGGAAGCGATGCCCTTCTATCCAGATCGCCGATTGCTTCCTGTCGCTAAGCAGAGCCTCCGCGACCCGGGCAACCCGATCCGTGAGTTAACGCCGATTCAAACTGCGCGCGACGAAGATCCACGCGACCACGGCGCAGACAACGGCGTGCAGCGTCAGCACCAGAACGCAGATCGGAAATTCCGCGATGTGCGTGTTGGTCGATTGCTCCACCGTATCGAAGAGTCGAGTGGTTTTCAGCGTCTGCAGGTAGCCGCTCCAGCCCCAGTAGGCGGCGATGAAGGGGCGGCAGATCATGCTGACCATTTCGGGCAATGCCAGGACGGCGCCGGAGAGGGGAAGTTGCAATCCCACGAGGTAAATGGCGAGAAGCGACGCGCGTTCCGGTGACTTGGCCGCGGAGGAAATCGCGAGGCAGGTCACGCTCATCGCCAGTGTGGTGGCGAAAAGAATCTCGAACTGGCTGAGGAAATCGCCCTTGAAACCGCAGACCGTCTTGACGAACCACGTCATCCAGAATGCCTGCGCGAGGCTGATGAAAATCACGAGCAGCACCTTGGTCGTCACGTAGGCCCAGGGCGAGAGGCCGGCGCGCAATTCCTTCTCCAGCACGTCGCGCTCCTTGGCGATTTCGCGCGCGCCGTTGTTCGAGGCCATGAGCGCGAGCAGGATGACCTGGAACATCGATAGGCCCGAGACTAAGGCGGCGGCGGAGAACGATTCCTTCAGGTAATCGAACGATTCCTTCATCGTCTGGAGCATATTGGGCGAAATTTCGAGGCTCAGGCTGCGCACCTGCGGCAGTCCGTTGGTAGCAAAGATCGCGACCAGCCCAGGAAAGCTGAACAGGAGCGCGAGATGCAACCAGATCTGCGCCTTGTCGCGCCAGATAAGGATATTCTGGCGCCGCACGAGGGTGAAAAGCTGGCTCAGGCTGCCCGGCGGCGGCGCGGTATTGAGCGAATGCGGCTCCGGCGCGGGCGGCAATTCGCCGGAGCGGTCCTCGTCGAAGCCGACGAATTCGCCCATGGCGGAGGCATGCTGGTAGCCGCCGTAGATCGCCTCGATGGAATCAGTCTGGTGATGCGCGAGCAAGTCATCGTAGGCGCCTTGGAAGACAAGCCGGCCATCGTGGAGCAGGACGACCGCGTCGCACAGCCGCAGGTTACTTACTGCGTGGGTGACGAGCACGATCGTCTTTTTCGACGTGTGCGCCAGGTCCTTGAGCCACACCATCAACTCGTGCTCGGAATACGGGTCGAGGCCGCTGGTCAACTCGTCGAGAAAGAGGAATGCGGGATCGCCGATCAGCTCCTCGGCCAGCGCGATGCGGCGCATCTGGCCGCCGGAAAGCGTACGATACTTCTGGTGGAGGAACGGGCGGATGCGGGCGAGGTCGATGACGTGCTCGCTCCACTGGTCGCGCGTTGCCCGCGGCACCGACGAGGGCAGGCGCAAGGCGACAGCGTATTCGAGAATTTCAGCCACGGTCAGGTCGCCATGAAACGCGCCGAATTGTGGGAGATAGCCGACGGCGAGGGGAAGCTGGTGCCGCAGTGAGGTAACCTCATGCCCTGCCAGTAGAATGCGCCCGGCGGAAAGCGGCTGGATGCCGGCCAGCGTCTTCAATAGCGTGCTCTTGCCGCAACCGGACGCGCCGACGATGGAAAGAAATGTGCCCTCCGGAACGGCGAGTGAAATATTAAGCAGCAGGGCTTTGTGATCATCGCCCTTGCCGACCATGACGGAAAGATTTTCGACATAAACAGCCGCGTCCATCTTGGCCGTCATATGCATGTTAGAAACGCTCCGGCCTAATTCGCTTCCGACGCCGCCGCTTGTGGCGACAGGATCTGCTTGCTCACGCGGTCGATGCCCTCGTTGGCGATCGTGCTCGGCGGATAGGTGCTCTGCGCCGCCACGTACCAAGTCAGGCTGTAGCCATATTCATGCTTCGATTCCGCATCGCGGGCCTTATTGAGATCGCTGACAAAATCGGCGCTGCGGCCGGAAAGATCGGCCAGCAACTTGTTCAGCTTCGTGTCATCGGGCCAATCCTTTTGGGCCAGCTCGATGGTTTCCCACGCGCCGTTGACGTCGCCGTTCATCACCAGCATGTTCGCTTTTTCCTCGGCGACCTTGGCCTTTTGCACCTTCATCAGCGCGTCCTTCAACTGCTGCTCGCGCGTGGCATCGCCCTTCACCGCGAGGGCGAACTCCAGTTGCCGCTCGAAGAGCTGGCGCGCGTCCTGTTCCTTCACCAAGCGATCGAAATCACCCGTCGATTGATTCTGGTTATCCTCGGACTTAAAGAAGAGATTCGACGAGGTGTTCAGGTCCGGATTGCCCGGCCAGAGTTCAGCCGCCGTCTGGAAAGTCGACATCGCGTCGGAGAGCTGCCCGGCCTGCGCCAGCAACCGTGCCTTGCCGAGTTGCAGCCGGCTTTCGAGCTTGATACCGTTGACCAGCGCCATCGGCTTGGTCGAGTCGAAGTCCGTCGCGATCTTCTGGATGCTCGCGATTTGCCCGTCCACTTGCTCAAAGGCGCGTACTTCCAATTGGTTCTTCAACACGTCCAGCTTGGTCAGAAATTCGCCCACCTTTTCCTTCTCGTCGCGCGGCAGCCCTTGGAGGCCGGGGTGATATTCATTACCCACAAAGGCCTGCTGCAACTCATCCGCGGCGGCGGCGATCTCCCCCTTGTCCGCCTTGTAGCGGAAAACTTCGATGGCCTGGCTGACGCGGTTGTTGATCTCGTAAGCCGAGGTGACTTGATCCGCGATGGTCAGCGGCTGCTCCGCTTGCGCGCCCTGGCCTGCGGTATCGCCGGTCACCATGCCGCCGACCTGATTGATCGCGCTGGCTGGCCCGCTGGCATTGAGCCCGAGCGCCTTGATGTTCAGCTTGGCCGAGTCGGCTGCCGTCCGCGCCGTATTGGCCGCACCGGCGGCGGCCTGGTTCGCGATGTCCTGTGGATAATCGCCCTCATTGAACAACGCGCGATAGAAGTCAGCCGCGATAATCACGTGATAATAGCGATGCGAGGAATAGAGCGTCTTG